>JANLFW010000004.1 GCA_024653305.1 Candidatus Acetothermia bacterium
TGGGAGGAGCACCGCCTTCCTTCAACCACCCCGTCACCAACGCCTCGGCCTGGTAACGATCTCCTGGCGCACCAAGGAAGGGCCCTTGCTTTTCCCCTTGCTTTTGGTATACTTATCGCTTGCTGGACCGGACGAAGTGCAACCGAAGTGGCTGTTGGGAGTTCCCCAACGAGCGAGTAGGGGCACGTGTAGTCGGTCGAAACGGTAAGAAAAGGAGGGGGAACAACCAATGGCCACCGGCAAGGTGAAGTGGTTCGACGATTCCAAGGGTTACGGCTTCATCGAGCAGGAGGGCGGGCCGGATGTGTTCGTGCATTTCTCGGCGATCAACATGCCCGGCTTCAAGTCCCTGCGCGAAGGCCAGATCGTGGAGTTCGAGGTCGAACAGGGCCCGAAAGGGCCGCAGGCCAAGAACGTGACGGCACGGTAAATCACGTCCAGAACGAGCTAGACCAAGCGGGGCCCCGGAAACGGGGCCCCTTCCTTATTCTGCTCGACGAGAACTTGTAGCCGGGTTCCCGAGCCCCCTGGTCTCCTCGGAGATGGTCGCACGCCTCCTACCGTGTGCTCCAGGTGGCGAACGCCTGTTTGCCGGCCGCGGTGAGGAACGCCCAGCGGACGAGGGCCATCCGGTCATGGTGGAACGACTCCCCGAGACCGTCAAGGTACCGGTGGATCGCGTCCCGCAGGTTCTTGAGGCCATCGTGGGTGGGGGCGGCGAGGATGGCGGCGGCGTGGCTGAGGAGGTCATCGGGGACGCCGAGGAGGCGCAGTTCCTCCACCGCCCAGTGCCGGGTCGGAGCCCACGACCCGCGGGCCACGGCGAGGAGCTTGACCAACGCGAGGCCGGCCTCGCCGAGGATCAGCCGAGCGGTGAGTTCCCGGTTCCGGTCCAGGCACTTCGCAGCCCGACCGAGAGCGAACACCGTCTCCAGGTAGTGCACCTTGAGCCGGACCTCCCGCACCTCCGGGGGGAGCACGGCCAGGCGGCGGAACAGGGTGGCCAGCCGCCCCGCAGGGTCGTGGAGGATCGCCGCATGCTGGAACGGGTAGTGGTCGAGGTCGTGGGTGGACCGTTCCAGTGCGGCGAGCTCGCTCCACGAACGCAGGTAGAACTCGTGGTCCACCTTCTTCGGCGGCCCCTCGTCGATCACGAACACGTGCCGCTCCTCCATTGGGGTGGCGGCGTAGGCCGCGTCGTCCATGGCCACCTCGATGTCGTAATCGGAGAGCCGGTCCCGGAACGGCCGGCTGGCCGAGCCCACGAGGTAGACCCCGATGACCCCTGGCTTTGTCGTGTACGGCGCGCTGAGCTCCCTCGCCCTGTCGAGGGCGGATCCCCCGTTGAAGCCACTGGTACCGGATCCGTGGGGGTCGGGTCTTGATCTCTCGCTCATTGTTTGTCTACCCCTTTCCGTGCTTGGACGACTTTGCCGCTGCGCTGCAAATGGGCCGGCGGCCCAAGAGTCGCTCCAGGGCTCGGTTGACCTTGGTCAGCCGGGACTCCTCGGGTCCCAGGGGCTCCACGAGCACCGTGTACAGGCCCATCCGCCTCCCCCCAAGGACGTCGGTGAGGAGCTGGTCCCCGATCACCGCCGCCTCGAAAGGCTCGGCCCCCAGGAGCCTCAGGGCCCGGCGGAACCCACGCTTGAAGGGCTTCCGGGCTGGGGCCACCACCGGGATCCCCAACCTCTGCAGCTCTTGCACCACCGGGGCGTCCGGGGGAAGCCGGGCGTTAGAGAGCACGGCCAACCGAAACCCACCACCTTGAAGGCCCCGCAGGAGTTCCCGAACACGTCGATCCAACGCCCCCCGGCGCCACAGGCCTAAGGTATTGTCGAGATCGAAAAGAAGGGCCCCCCTCCCCCGCCGCGCAAGCCCGCGGTAGTCCACGTCGTGGACGGTGGGGGCTTCTTCGTCGGGCCGTACCCACCTCACGGCTCGATCTGGATTTCCCCGATCGTCACGTGCTCGGCGGCGGCCCGTAGCACGCGAAGGACCTCGTCAACGCTTCCCGGAGCCACGTAGATCTTGAACAGCTTCCGCCCGCCCACATCCCGGTACTCCCGGCGTACGTTGGCCACCCCGTCCATGGCCGAGAACGCCGCGTCCAGGAAATGGAGGGCCTCGTCGTCCGTCTCCACCCACACCACGGCCGCCTCCGGGGGCGGGGAAAGTTCGCGCAGCCGGGCGAACCGGTCACCCATGGCCACCCTCACTCCGCGCCAGGAACTTGCGCAGGGCAAGTTCGGGGTCGCATCCCCAGTGGCGGGCAAGGGCGGCCACCTCCACCAGCATCTCCCCTACCACCGCCTCCGGGTCCGGAGCGGCCTCGGGGATGCGCAGATGCCGTCCCACCGGGACGGGCTCCCCGGACGCCTCCTTCACCTCGACGAACTTGCTCGCCGCAAGCAGGGCCGGCTTGCTCGGGTCCAATCGGTGCCCGCCTTCCCGCTGCTTGATCTCCTCCCACCGTCGGCGGACCTCGTTCGGGGTGGCCGCCTCCCCCTCGCCGAACACATGGGGGTGCCGCCGCACGAGCTTCTCCCGCAGGCCGTCGGCCACGTCGCCGATGTCGAACCGGCCGGCTTCGGCCTCGATCTGGGCGTGAAGGAGCACCTGCAGGAGGAGGTCCCCCAGCTCCTCACGGAGCTCGACCGAGGCCTCGGCCTGGAGGGCCTCGGCCACCTCGTACGCCTCCTCCAGGAGGTAGGGGATCAGAGTGCGGTGGGTCTGGGCCCGATCCCACGGGCACCCGTCCGGACCACGCAGGTGGGCAATCACCTGCACGAGCTCCCCCAGCGCCCGCGCCGCGCCGTCCGGCGCCCGCGGCTTCCTCACGCTCATTGCGACGGCGGCTCCGCCGTGCCGCCCAGTTCCTCGAGGAGCGGGCCGACCTCGCCCGCCCGGAAGTTGGGGTCCGCGGCCCGGATGCGCTCCAGGTCCGCTTTAGCCTTGTCCTTCTGCCCGAGCTCCTTCTCGAGCAGGGCCCGTTGCCACAGCGCCTCCAGCCCCTGGGGGCCAAGGGGCTGGCCGGGCCCGACCCGCTGCTCCTCGCAGGCGACCATCTTGTCGTAGATCGCCAGGCGCTGCTGGGATGTGGTGGCCACGGCCAAGGCCTGCCGGTAGTAGTCCATCGCTCGGTCGTACTGGACCCGGGGCACATAGGAGTCGCCGAGGCCCACCAACGCGTCGAGGTTGCCCGGGCTGAGCTCGAGGATGGCCTCGTACTGGCGGATGGCGGCCTCGTACTTGTACTGCTCCCGGAAGTAGCCGGCGAGGCGGAACCGGGTGGTGGTATCCTTGGGATCCAGCTCCACGATCTTCCGGGCGATGGTTTCCTTCATCGTGACCTCGAACGCCCGGGGCAACGCCTGCCGGTAGTAGTCCAGTGCCTTTGCCTGGTCGCCCTGCTGGAGGTACACGTCGCCCAGGCCCACGTAGGCTTCAGCCCGGTAGGGAAATTGCTTGATCACGTCTTGATACCGGCGCTTGGCATCCTCCAGACGGCCAGCGGCGAAGTACCCGCCGGCCAGCTTGATCTGGACCTCCGACGTCGGGTTCCGCTTGTAGGCGGCTTCGTACTGGACGATGGCGCGCTGGGCATCCCCTTGAGCGAGGAGGAGATCCCCCATCAGGGTGAGGGCGGTGACGTTCTCCGGCTCCCGGGCCAGCACCTCCTCCAGGAGGGGTTTCGCCTCTTGGTACTGCCGACCCTTCACGTACGCCCCGGCGAGCTTGAGCTTGAGGGTGACGCTTCCCGGTTGGAGCTCCAACCCCTTGCGGTAGGCCTCGATCGCCCGCGCGTAGAGCTCCATGGCCATCGCCGCGTCCCCCTGGCCGGTGTAGGCGGCCACGAAGTCCGGTTTGGCCTCGATCGCCTGGCGGTATTCGGTGTCGGCCTGGACGTACCTGCCCAGGCTGCGGTACAGCTCGGCCAGGTGGTAGCGGAACTGGGGATTCCGCGGATCCAGGGCCAACGCCCGCTGGTAGAGCGCCTCGTCGGCCTCCCCGGTCTCCACGAACGCGAGGTACGCCTGCACCGCCTTCGCCTTGTAGTCCGCCTCTTGGGCACGGAGGCGTTCGAGCTCGGCCTCCTCCTCCGGGGTCCGCTCCGCCTTCTTCTCGAGCTCTACCCGCTTCGTGCCGACACCGGTGAATAGGTCCTCGTACAACCGGCCGATGTAGTAGTTCAGGTAGGGATCCTCGCCCGTGCCCGCCTCTCGGGCGCTGAGCAGGACCTGTACGGCCTGCTCCTTGTCCTTTCCCAGGAGAAGGGCGGCGGAGAGCAAGGGATCGGACACGACAAGCTGGGCCGCCTGACGGCGCGCAACGTACCAATCGTTCCAGCGCTTCCCTTCCTCATCCTGGAGGTAGTCCTTCTGGACCTGGTCGCGGACCTCGGCGAACGTCGGGATCACCGCGGCTTTCCGGTCGAGGACCTTCAAGATGTGGAAGCCCTGCTCGTCGTCCACCACCGTGACCTGGCCGGGGGCGAGGCCAAATGCTGCCTCCTCCACCTTGGTGGAGAACGTGGACCCGCCGCGGGCGAACCAGTCCATCTCCCCGCCCTGGTCCCGAGTGGCCTCGTCCTTGGAGTATTCCCGGGCCAGCGCGGCGAAGTCCGCCCCCGCGGCCTGGACACGGCCCAGGAGCTCGTCGGCCAACTTGGCCTCGTCGACCAGGATGTGGGCGACCTTGATCTTCTCCGGTTCAGACTGATACCGGTCTTGGTGGGTGGTGTAGTACGCCTGGAGCTGGTCGTCCGTGGGCTGGATGGGGCCGACCACGAACTGGCGCAGGCGTTCCTCCCGAAGCCGGCTCTCCTCGGCCATCGCCAACTGACGCCGGTATTGGTCCAGGGTTAGCCCCAAGGTCTTGAGGTAGCTTTCGAGGCCCTTCTCGTCCCCGCCGAACTGGGCCAGGATCTGCTCGTAGCGGCTGCGCGCCGCCTGGTCCACCTCGGCCTTGGGGACGCTGATCCGCAGCCGCTTGGCCTCCCGGTCCAGGATCGCCTCGCGGATGATGCCCTCGGCGGCCGCGGCCACGTACTGCTGGCGGCGAAACGCTCCCTCCAAACCCTGGAGCTCGGCGGTGAAGTCTTGGCCGAACATCCGGTAGAGTTGCGTGTAGTACTGGACGAGGTTGTCGTAGGCTTGGGCCAGCTCCTGGCGGGTGACCTTGCGCCCCTCGATGGTCATGATCGTCTCTTCCGCGCTGCCCTTGGCGGCTGGGGAGAAACGCTGGAACGTGTAGAGCCCGACGCTGCCTAGAACAAACCCAACCACGACCACCATGATGATGGCCACTTTATGCCGTTGGAAGAACCGGTTCATGAGTTCTCGTCACCCCGTTTTCCCCATGAATCGCTTAAGGTTCCGCGCCGCGGCCCAAATCCCGCCGGCCAAGCCGACGAGGATCCCGCCGAGGCGCCCGCCCTTGCCCCCGGTCAGAAGGTCGATCCCATAGCCAGCACCGTACCCAACCAACGCCCCCCCAGCCACGGTGAACCCCAGTTGCCCGACCAAGGCCAGCCCGCGCAGCGCCTCCCGCAGCGGGTCAGATGTCCTGCCATGCCTCTGCGGAGGCAGTGGGACCTTCCTCCTTGTGGCTCCGCGGCCGTAGGTTCGCCACCGGCGGAGTGCGGGACCGCACCGTAAACCGAATGCCCGTCCGGGTTTCTCCGTTCACGTCCACCTCGACGAACGAGGGCACAAAGAACAGGTCGAGCCCGCTCGGGGCCACGTACCCGCGGGCGATGGCGATGCACTTCACCGCCTGGTTCACGGCCTTGGGGCCGATGGCCTGCAGCTCGGCCACACCTTCCTCGCGGAACGTGTTCGCCACCGCCCCCGCGGCCGCACTGGCAACCGAAGTCGACGCGATCTTCAGCACGTTCACGGTTACCTCCTTACTTACCGGGCCGTCTCCACGAACTGGGTCTGGCGGATGACGGTCACCTTGATCTCCCCTGGGTATTGGATCTGCTTCTCGATCCGCCGGGCGATATCATACGCGAGCTTTGCGGCCGCGTCATCCGTGGTTTTTTCCGGCTTCAGGATCACCCGCACCTCCCGGCCGGCCTGGATGGCGTACGCCTCCTTCACCTGGGGGTAAGCGCAGGCCAGCTTTTCCAGCTCCTCCAGCCGCTGGAAGTACCGCTCGTAGGTCTCCTTCCGCGCCCCGGGCCGGGCTGCGGACAGGGTGTCGGCAGCCTGGATGAGGACCGCGGTGACCGTGGCCGGTTCCACGTTGCCGTGATGGGCGGCGATGGCGTTGACGATGGGCCAAGGCTCCCCGTAGCGCCGGGCGAGGTCGGCCCCGATCAGGGCGTGGGGGCCCTCCACCTCCTGGTCCACCGCCTTCCCGAGGTCGTGGAGGAGGCCGGCCCGTTTGGCGGGTTTCGGGTCGATCCCGATCTCCTCGGCGAGGAGCCGGGCGAGGAAGCTCACCTCGAGCGCGTGCTGGAGCTGGTTCTGGCCGAAACTCGTGCGGAAGTGAAGCCGCCCTAGGAGCACGATCAGCTCCGCCGGCAGGTCCACCCCGGCCTCGAACGCTGCCTTCTCCCCGTATTCCTGGATCAGCTCCTCGACCCGGTCCTTGGCCTTGCGCACCATCTCCTCAATGCGCGCGGGGTGGATGCGGCCGTCCTCGAGGAGCCGCTCCAGGGCCAACCGGGCCACCTCGCGCCGGATGGGATGGAACGAGGACAACACCACCACCTCCGGGGTGTCATCCACCAACACCTCCACCCCGGTGAGCGCCTCGAACGCCCGGATGTTGCGGCCGTCGCGGCCGATGATGCGCCCCTTGTAGTCGTCGTTGGGGAGGGGCACCGCGCTCACGGTGGCCTCCTCCGCGTAGTCCAAGGCATAGCGCTGCACGGCATCGGCGAGGATGCGGCGGGCCCGGCGCTCCGCCTCCTGCTTGGTGCGCCGCTCCACCTCGGCGATCTTTCGGGCGAAGTGCCGCTCGGATTCCGCCTCCACAAGCTTCAACAGGTAATCCTTGGCTTCCTCTTGGGTAAGCCCGGCCAGCCGTTCCAGGAGCGCCTGCTCCTCCGCCAGGAGCTTCTGCCCCATCTCGATCAGCCGCCCCAGCTCCGCCTCGTCCTGACGGAGGGAATCCTCGATCATCTCGAGATAATTGCTCTTCTTGCCCAGGCGGTCCTCCCGCCCGCGGAGCCGTTCCTCAGCTTGGGCAAGATCGGCTTCCTTCTTGCGGAGTCTCTCTTCCTCCCGTTCGCGGAGCTCAGCAACCTCTTGTTGCACGGTGAGGAGCTTTTCTCGATAGATGCGCTCAGCCTCCTGGCGTGCCTGTTCCAGGATGGCCTCCGCTTTGCGCCCGAGGCGGCGGTTATGCCACCGGGCGAGGAGGAGTCCGGCGGCCAGGCCCACCAGGAGGGCGCCCGATCCGATGAACGCAAGCACACTGGTCGTGGCCATTTCCCATCCCTCCTTTGGGCCGGTCAGGCAGTTGACCCACTTTATTCCCTCGGCCGGGTTTCCTCAACCAACCACGCCGCGCCGGCAGGGACGAACAGCAGGCTCCCGAGCAGGGTGAACCCAAGCCCGAGCAGGGCCGAGGTCCCCAGGAGCCGGAGCCCTGGGGTATGAGCGGCCAGGAGCGCTCCGAACGCGGCCATGGTGGTCAGGGAGCTGGTCAGGATGGGAGCCATGCTGGTAGCGGCCCCCCGGGCCACCGCGTCCCCACCCTGCCGCCGCTCTTCCTCCACCCGATGCAGAAGGTGCACGGCGCTGTCCACCCCGATCCCGATGAGGAGAGGGGAGATCACGATGTTGGTGAAGTTGAACTCAATCCGCAGGAGCCTCATCCCCGCCAACATCCACACGTACCCCATCGCCAGCGGGGCCATCGCCAGAAGCGCCTCGCTTGGGCGCGGGAAGTCCCGCCAGATGAAGATCAGGATGAGGACCACGGCCAAGATGGTGGAGAGGGCGAAGTCTCGCTTCATGTACCGCTCCAGGCGGGCTTGGAGCTCGGGGAGCCCGAAGTACTCCACCCCCAGGGTTCCCGTCCAGTCCAAGAATTCCTGGAGGTTCCGACCTTCGTAGAGCGTCCTTTTCATCCGCGCCTCCACCACGTACTGGGCCTTCGCTGTGGAGTACTGGGCCCGGATGTCCTCCGGGAGGAGCGAAAGCAGCCGGACCACCAACTCCGGCTCCGGGGGTAGGGCCTCGATGGCCGCCACGAACGAGGCCAGCACCGCGAGGTCGGCCGCCAGCTCGGCCACCGTCTTCTGGACCGATGCCCGGTCTACCCCCCGCATCGACCGCCACACCCGAACCAGCTCGTCCGTCCCCTGGGCGAGGACACCGGCGAGACGGGTCTGCCCGCTCAGGGCGGCGAGGAGCTCGAACTGGGACAGGCGGGACAGCAGGATCTCCACGTCGGCCAAGATGGCGTCCCACCGCTCCAGGTTCTCCTGCAGGGTTCCCACCGCCTGGTGGGCCGCGGCCAGCGGCACGTCCTGGAGGGAGACCTGCCCCCGCAAGAGCTCCTGGGGGAGGAGGTCGCGCACGGAAGCGGTGGACTCCACCAGGGGATGGGCGGCCAGCTTTGCCTCGAGGGGCTTGATGTCCTCTGGCCGGGCGCAGAAGAACCGGAACGTGTCCCCAAGCCAAATCTCGCCGGCGAACTCGCGGGTGATGGTGGTGAGCACATCCTGGGCCGAGGTCGGTGGGGCGAGCTGGGCGGACACAAACCGGAAGTGGACGTGGCTCGCCTGGTACACGAGGGCCCCGGTGATGAGGAGCCCCACCACGACCACCCCCCGGCGCTGCAGGAGAAGCCGATGATAGGCATGCCGCAGGCGGACCGACGGGAGCGGAGGCCGCTCCCGGAACTGACGCCGGAAGACGGCATAGGTCAGCGTGACCAGGCTCGGGGTAACGAGCAACCCGATGACGAGGGCGATCACGATCCCCACGGTCATGATCACCCCCATCTCCCAAAGCGCCCGGGAGTTGGATACAAGAAGGCACGCGAACACGGCCGAGGTGGTCACCGCCGCGATGATGCACGCTTCGCCCTTGCTGCGGATGGCGGTGGCCAGCGCCGCCCCCACCGAGCTGCCGAGCACCCGCTCCTCGGCGTACCGGGCGAGAAGGTGCACGGAGAAGTCAATGCCCAGCCCGAGCACCAGGGCCGGCAGGAACGCGGTCAGCAGGTTGAACCCGCCCACCGCGAACTTGGCCCAGGCCATGGTGAGAAGGGCCGACACGAGCACCGGCACCAACGCCACCACGCACAGGAACGGGCTGGTGAAGGCGATGAGGATCAGCACGAATACGGCCGTGGAGGAGATGATGGTCACCAGGTTCATGTCCCGGCGGATGACCTGGTCCACCTCGACGCTCGTCACGTACGGCCCGGTGACCCCGGCCGTGACCCCCACCGCGCCGAGGTCGGCCCGGGCCACCGCATCCCGCACGCTGCGGGTGATGCGGTGGTTGTAGTCCAGGCCTTCGTAGGCCGACCGGGCCGGCCAGATCTGTACGATCAGGCGCGTGTGATCCCGGGACAGGATCGGCTGGCCGGTGTCTTCGGGGAGGGGGCGGGCCTTCACCGCGCGGACGATGCCCGCCGCCTCGTCCAGGAGCCCCTGCACCCGGGGCAGGTCCTCGAGCAAGGCGACGGTGCTCCATCCGGCCTGGGCAAGCTCGTGCAAGGCCTTCTCCACCGCGTCCGCATCCGTGATGGCCCCGGACGCCACCGCCGAGAGGAGCTCGGCCACCGACGGGACGCCGCCCGGGGGCAGCGCCGGGAGAAGAGCCAGTACCTCCTGGGCGATGTCCCGCAGGCGAGAGAGCTCCTCAGGGGACAGGGTGCGGAACAGGAGGAGCTCGGGGGGGACGGGAATTCCCTGCCCAAGTCGGTACGAGGCCCCGATGATCTCGGGGTCGTCGAGCTCGGCGATCACCCGGTCGGCGGCGGCGAACAGGATCCGCGCCCGCTCCTCCAGCGAGGCCGGCGGCGCGGTCAGGGTGAGCAGGACCGCCACCACATCCGTGGTGGCCAGCTCCTCCTGCACCTCTTGGAACCTCTCCACCAGGGGGTCGCGCTCCGGCAAGAGGTCAATGTAGGAACTGCGAATGGGGAGATCCTGGATGTAGTACAGGGCCGCCCCCACCAGGGCGGCCACCAACACGGCCACCACCGCCGCCCAGCGCCCGGTGATGGAGACGATCCCCCCGAGCACGCGGGCCCGCAGGCCGCGGCGTTCAGCCTTGTTTGGACTCTTCTCCGGATGGGGTCCGAATGGTGATGTCATAGCCGGTGAGTTTGGCCGCTAGCTCTACATTGTGACCATCGCGTCCGATCGCGAGCGAGACCTCGTTGGCAGGTACGGTGACCACGGCCTTCTTGGCCGCTCCGTCCAACTCCACCTCCAGGGCGCTGGCCGGGGCGAGCGCACCCCGGATCACCTGGCGCACGTCCTCGGTCCACCGCACGATGTCCACCTTCTCCCCGGACAGCTCCCGGCTGATGGCCCGGATCCGGCTACCCCCCGCCCCGATGCAGCTCCCCACCGGATCGATGCGTGGGTCCACCCCCCGCACGAGGACCTTCGACCGCACCCCGGCCACCCGGGCCACCTGCACCACCTCCAGCATCCCCTGCTCCAGCTCCGGCACCTCCAGGGCGAGGAGCTTGGCCACGAATTGGGGATGGGCGCGGGACACGTAGATCTTAGGGTCCCCTTGCGTCTTCTCCACCTTGTAGAGGTAGGCGCGCAGACGCCGCCCGGGGATGTACCGCTCGCTGGGGATCCGTTCCTCGTCCGGGAGCAGCGCCTCCGCCTCGCCCAGGTTGATCCACACGTCGCGCCCCTCGAACCGGTGCACGAACCCGTTCAGGATCTCCCCGATGCGGGAGGAGTACATCTCGTAGAGCGTCTCCCGCCGGCGGCGCAGGATCTCCCGGCGGAAGAACTCCTCCGCCCGGCGCGTCGCGATCCGCCCCAGTTTGCCCAGATCGAACCGGGTCCCGTTCACGTACACGTCGCCGGAGCGGCGGTCGATCCTGACCTCGGGGGGCTCGTCCCCGCCGAACTCCGCCTGGTACGCAGCGGCAATGCCCTTCTCCATGGCCTCGTAGGCCACCTCCCGGTCGATGCCCCGCGCCCGGGCCATTTCCTCCAGCGCCTCGAGGAAATCGATGTTCATCGGCCCTCCCCCTCATAGACGACCTGGGCCTGCACCACGCGCGACAGGGGGACGTCCACCCGGTCCTGGCCAAGGTCAAGGGTGATCGCGTCGTCCACCAGCTGCACCAGCCGCCCCTGGTACCGAGTCCGGACCGCCTCCCCCTCTCCAGGGGCCACCTGCACCCGGACGAGCTTGCCCAAGACCCGTTCGTAGTGCCACCGTTCCCACAGCCCCCGCTCGACCCCCGGCGACGACACCTCCAAGAGATAAGAAGAGGATAGCAGATCCGCCTGGTCCAAAAGCGCCTCCATGGCCCGGCTGGCCCGGGCACAGTCGTCCACGGTCACGCCGCGGGGATGGTCGATGTACACCACGAGCCGTGCGTAATCGCGGCAGCGGTGGAGCTCCCAGTGGTACAACTCCACCCGGGCTCGGTCCGCACCTTGGCGCAGGAGCGCGTCGATCTTTTCCCGTAGCATTTCCATGTTTGTTCATTATACTTTCCCCACAGGATGGGCACAAAGAGCGGATCGCGTGTGGATCGGGTCTCGGTGGCCGAGGCCGATTCCGGGGAGCGGGTGGACCGCCTGCTCGCCCGCAAGCTCGGGATCTCCCGCAGCTACGTCCGGGCCCTTTTGGCCAGCGGGGCGGTGACCATCGGGGGGGGCGCCCCCGACCCGGACCGGCGGGTGCAAGCCGGGGAGGAGGTCGTCGTGGCCTGGGACGGGCCGGGGATCCCGGCCACCCCGTACCCGATCCCGATCCTGTACGAAGACGAGCAGGTAGTGGTGGTGGACAAGCCCCGCGGCCTCGCCGTCCACCCGGTGGGTCCCGGGCGCGGGGTGACGGTGGTGTCCGCCCTGCTCGCCCAGGGGCCGCTGGCGCCGGGGGCGCCGGGTCGGCCCGGCGTGGTCCACCGCCTCGATGTGGCCACCACCGGGGCGTTAGTCCTGGCCCGGACCGAGTCCGCCCGAGCGTCGCTCGTCTCCCAGTTCCAAGCCCGCACGGTGGTCAAGGAGTACCTGGCGGTGGTGGAGGGGGAGCTCGATGTGGACGAGGGGGCGATCGAAGGGCGGGTGGAACGGGATGACGCGCGGCCGTGGCGGATGAAACTCGGGGGGATGGGCAAGGATGCGCGCACGGAGTTCACCGTGCTGCGGCGGAACCAGGGCCGATCCCTGCTCCTCGTGCGGCCGCACACCGGGCGCACCCACCAGATCCGCCTGCACCTCGCGGCGATCGGCCACCCCGTGGTGGGGGACCCGGTGTACGGGAAGCGCGGGGAGGCACTCCTCCTCCACGCGTGGCGGCTGGGGTTCCGTCACCCGGCTACCGGGGCGTGGATGGAGTTCGAGGCCCCGCCTCCGCCCGAGTTCCTCCCCTGGCTTGGCGGGCCAAGTAGTACGCCCCAGCGCTGAACTGGGTGGCCACCGCCGCCCAAAACGCCCACCCCCCGTACGGGGTGACGAGGAGGAGGACGGCGGCGAGGGCGGTGAGGCCGGCCGCGGCCTTGCCCGGCCAGCGGGCCACGAACTCCTCCCGCCGTTGCCACAGAAACAGCGTCCCCACCCCCAGCCCGAGCTGGGGGATGAGGAACAGGACCGGTCCCATGGGCGGGAGCCTTCCCACCGCGGCCAAGGAGGAGAACAGCCCGAGGTAGAAGAGCTTGTCCACGGTCGGGTCCAGGAGCTGGCCGACCTCGGTTACCTCCCGGTGCCGCCGGGCGATCCAGCCGTCGAGGACGTCGGTGGCGAGGGCGCACAGGAACACGGCGAACGCTGGCCACCACCGTTCGGCGAGCACGGCGATCACCGTGGGAGCGATGAGCACCCCGCGGAGCACGGTGAGCGCGTTGGCCAGTGTCATCGCCCCGATCATACCCCCGGCAGAGGGAACGGCCAATGGTCCGAGGGGGATGGGGTATAATCCCGTGACCACACCATCCTATCCTGTGAGGTGATCACATGCGTAGGACCAAGGTCATCATCATGGGCGCCGCCGGCCGTGACTTTCATAACTTCAACGTTTTTTTTCGCGATGACGCCGCATATGAGGTGGTGGCGTTCACCGCGACCCAGATCCCGGGCATCGAGGGCCGCCGTTACCCGGCGGAGCTGGCGGGGAAGCTCTACCCCCACGGCATCCCCATCGAACCGGAAGAGCGGCTTTTCGAGCTCGTGCGGGAACACGGGGTGGAGCGGGTGGTGTTCGCCTACTCCGACGTGTCCCACCAGCACGTGATGGAACGGGCGGCGGTGGCAGCCGCGGCCGGGGCCGACTTTTGGCTGATGGGCCCCCGCACCACCCAGCTTGGGGCCAACAAGCCGGTGGTGGCGGTGTGCGCGGTCCGTACCGGTTGTGGCAAGTCCCAGACCACCCGGCGGGTCGTGGATGTGCTCAGGGGGTGGGGGAAAAGGGTGGTGGTGGTCCGCCATCCCATGCCCTACGGGGACCTCGCCGCCCAGGCCGTGCAGCGGTTCGCCACGTTCGATGACCTGGACCGGGCGCGGTGCACGATCGAGGAACGGGAGGAGTACGAGCCCCACCTCCAGCGGGGGACGGTGGTGTACGCGGGGGTGGACTACGCCCGTATCCTCCGGCGGGCGGAGGAGGAGGCAGACGTGATCCTGTGGGATGGGGGCAACAACGACTTCCCGTTCTACCGCCCGGACCTCCTGATCGTGGTCGCCGATCCCTGGCGGGCCGGACACGAGCGCACCTATTGGCCGGGGTCGGTGAACATCCGGCAGGCCGACGTGGTGGTGATCAACAAGGTGGACTCGGCGGGGATCGAGGCCATCGAGCGCCTGCGGGCGTCCATCGCCGAGCTGAACCCGCAGGCCACCGTGATCGAGGCCGCGTCCCCGATCACGGTGGAGGATCCGGAGCTCGTGGCGGGACGGAAGGCCCTGGTGATCGAGGACGGCCCCACGGTGACCCATGGGGAGATGCCGTTCGGTGCCGGGGCGGTGGCGGCGCGGAAGCTTGGGGCAACCCTGGTCGACCCGCGCCCGTATGCGGTGGGGTCCATCGCCGCCGCGTACGCCCTGTACCCCCACCTCGGCCCGGTGCTCCCGGCGATGGGGTACGGCGAGGAGCAAGTGCAGGAGCTGGCGGCGACCATTGCCAAGGTCCCATGTGAGGTGGTGGTCATCGCCACCCCCATCGACCTGCGGCGCCTGATCCGGCTGGCCACGCCGGCGACCCGGGTCCGGTACGAGCTCCAGGAGATCGGCCGCCCCACCCTGGCCGACGTGCTCGCCCCCCTCGTGTAGACAGGGGTCCGGGGCAGCCCGGACAAATGCGGCTGGGCCGCCTTGACTTCGTTCCTCCCCCGCCCCCCCTTCCCCGGTACCCTGACGGCAGGAGGGCATCATGAGAACGCAAGCGTGGGGTGGACTGATCCTGGCGGTGATGCTGGGGATTGCCGCAGTGGGCCAAGGCACCACCCTCGCCGGCGTGTTCGGGATCGAACTCACCTTCACCCCGGTCCCGCCGGCGACCCTGGAGGTGGACACGGCCATCGTCCTGTCCCTGTCGTTCGCTGGGGCGGAGGTCACCAGCCGAACCCAGCTCTCCCTGGATGGGCTGGTGGCTGAGCACATCACGATGGGGGTGAATCTAGACGGGATCGTGCTCCGCACCGGGATGCGCTTCGATCCCTGCTTCTCCCTGTACTGGTTCGAGGTCCGCGGCGGATGTTGCCCGTTGGACCTGGGAGCCCTGTTCCTGGTGGAGAACCTGGCGGATGCCTGCCAGACCCCGGACTACACCATCGGCATCGTCCTCGACCTGGGCGTGCGCACCGATCTCGGGCTCGTCGTGCGCAGCCTCACCGGATTCGGCGTGATCGACCTCTACCACCTGATCGACGATGACCCGGCCACCGTCCTCACCGCCGTGCCCGGATGGTGGTTCGAGGAAGAGCTGGTGTCCCTGAGCTTCACGACCTCGTGCTTCCGCGCGGACTCGGTGTTGCTGTTCGACCCTGTGGGGTTCGCGTGGGGCCAGTTCGTCGCCGCATACCGGTTCCCATCGCCGGAAGTGGAGATGGGGGCTGGGGTCCAGCTAGACGCCGGGCTCGCCCTGGATTGGGCCGAGCTCTTCCTCGGCCTCGCCATCGACCCAGCGACGCTCAGGTCCACGACCACGTTCGACCTCCTCGGGTTCGTCGCCCAGGAGGTGGAGGTGAGCGTGGCCTTCTCCGGGGTTCGCCTCTACTCCCGGACCCGGTTCGACTTCACCGGGCTCCTCCAGGAAGTGATCGGGTTCACGCTCACCTTCTGACGTGAAACGAGGCCGGCCGTTCACGCCCAAGCCCCCTATGGGGTCCCGGGCCACAGGAGTTCGTCCCCGTACCGCAGCCGCCACTGGGCAAGGCCACCGATGAGGCCACGTGCCAGGGGAAACCCGTTGGACCACAGGTACTGAGCGGCCTGGACGGCTGAGGTCCCATCCTCGTCCAGGCACCAAATGGCGACCCCGCCCCCAGCCGAGAGGGCCGACCTAGGCGGCAGTGCGGCCGCCCACGCCGCGAGCACGTCCAAGGTAGGTCGAGGCAGGTTCACCGCCCCCGGGAAGTGGCCCTGGGCGAACGCCTGCGGGTCGCGCAGGTCGAGGAGGACCAGGTACTTCTGGGCGACCTGACCGGCGGAGACCGGGTTCCCCCCGTAGTACGGGATCCCGCTGGGCAGGGTCTGGGGTGCCCCTTGTGCCCACACGAAGAACAGGCCCCCCAGCTCTTGCCACCACCCGACGAGTCCCCCGGCCACGGCCCGGGCCGCAAACCCCTGGTCCATCAACCATTGCGCGGCCTGGGCGGCCGCAGCCCCTGTCTCGTCGTAGAAGTAGATGTAGGGCCACCGCGGCAGCCGCGGGATCCAGCTCCCAAGCTCGGCGAACGGGATGTTGATCGCTCCCAGGAGGTGCCCTTGGGCGAACGCCTGGGCGTCCCGAAGGTCCACGAGGAGGTAGTAGTTCCTGTGGTCGTGGAGGCCGACGGCCGATCCCTCGAACGGCTGGGCCGGCCGCACGAACCCTTGGATGGTCAGGGTCTGCGTCTGAGCCTGCGGGTCGTCGGAGTACACGGTGAGCGAACGCTTGACCGACTGCCCCCCGTATCCGGTGGACTCGAAATGGACGGTGAGCTCCGCCTGTTCTCCCGGCAAGAGCACCGTCTTCGTAAGCAACACGGAGGTGCAGCCGCAGGTCCGGGAGGGCGGCTGGGTGAAGTTGAGCGGGGCGTCCCCCACGTTGCGGAGGACGTACACGTGCTGGACCAGCATCCCCTCGGGCACCTGGCCGAAATCGTACACCGGTTGGTCCACCACCAACCTCGGCCCGGCCCAACCGCCAAGAGCCACGAGCGCAACCAGCACCAAAGACAGGATCCACTGCTTCATCAGGTGGTCCCCCCTCTTCTACATCCATGATACACCGGGCGGGAGCAGGGAGGCATGTCCCTTCCCCGTCCGCCTAGACGTCCGTCCAGGGTGGGGGCTGGTCGGCGGAGGGGGATCAGGAGAGGTCGAGAACCTCTGCCGCAAGCGCGGCGAGGTCGACCACAGCGCACGTCGGCCTCCTGAGCCAGCCCCCGCACTCGCCCGGGTTCACCACCAGGGGTGTCCCGGCGCGGACCTCCAGGTTGTGGGTGTGGCCGTACACCACGAGGTCGTAGTGCCCGGAGGCGGCGAGGGCAGAAAGGACCCGCGGCTCGTGCATGAGGACGATCCGCCGCCCGGCCAGGACGAGCTCGTGGGGACCGTGGACCAGCTCCCCGACCTCGGAGAAGCGCTCCTGAAGATAGAGCTTGTCCCCGTCGTTGTTGCCGAACACGGCCACGACCCGGAGCCCGCTCTCCCGGAACGGTTCGGCCATGAACGGGGACACGATGTCCCCGGCATGGAGGACGAGCTCCACCCCGCGCTTGCGGAACCGGGCCAGGGCGCGGCGTAGGTTCCCCATGTTGTCGTGGGTGTCGGAAACGACTCCGATGCGCATGTCCTCATCCCGTCGCCGCGTCCGACCCGGCCTTGAGGCCGGAGCCGGTGAGGGGGACGACCACCTCCTCCCCCGGCCGGATCGCGCCCCGGGCGACGAGGGCCCGCAACGCGGCCACGGCCACGGCCGACGTGGGCTCCACGTAGATGCCTTCCCGCTCCGCCAGCTCCGCCCGCGTCGCCAGGATTTCCTCCTCCGGCACCGTCACCGCCGCCCCCCCGAGCGCGCGGAGGAGGCCGAGGACCTCCCGCCCCCGCGGCGGCCGCGGGATGCGAATCCCCTCGGCCACCGTGTCCTTGGAGCCGGCCGGTGCCGGCTCCTCCAGCCCTTGGGCGGCGGCGCGGGCGATGGGCGCACACGCTTCGGCCTGAGCGGCGTGGACCCGGGGGGCGCGGGCAAGCCAGCCGAGGGCGCGCAGGCGGGCGAACCCGTACCCGAGCCCGAGGAAGAGGCCCCCACCCCCCACCGGGGCCACCACGTGGTCGGGGACCTCCCCGTCCAGGCCCTCGAACAGCTCGTAGGCGAGGGTGGCCAGGCCCTCGAGGAAGTACGGGGATTCGTTGTGGGAAGCGTAGGCAAGACCGGGGTCGGCGGCGCACGCCGCGCGCACGGCGTCAGCCGCCCGCTCCCGCGGTCCGGGGACGAGGGCGAGTCCCGCCCCGTAGGCGCGGATCTGGGCGAGCTTCTTCTCCGAGGCG
Organism: Candidatus Acetothermia bacterium; assembly: GCA_024653305.1. Lineage (NCBI taxonomy): Bacteria > Candidatus Bipolaricaulota > Candidatus Acetothermia bacterium. Next base: position 17,870 of record JANLFW010000004.1, read on the forward strand.
TAGGCGGGGACGAACAGCTGAGCCTGCAGCCCGGCCCGGGCGGCGTACGCGGCCAGGGCTGACCCAGCGTTCCCCGACGAGTCGTCGGCCACCGCCCGGATCCCGAACGACCGCAGCACGGCCACCAGCACCGCCGCCCCGCGGTCCTTGAACGACCCGCTGGGATTGCCGCCCTCCAGCTTGAACCAAAGGGTGATCCCAAGGTTCGGGCCGATGCGCAGCGACGGCACGAGTGGGGTGCCCCCCTCCCCCAGCGTCACCGGTTCCACGGGCGGCAGGAACGGGGCATAGCGCCACACGCCTCGCCCGACCAGATCCCCCCGCTTGAGGTCGCGGGGCAGATCCCGACGGTAGGTCAACGGGACCCGGCACCGCGGGCAGGGGGCCGGCACCGGCGTCGGCTGCACAGTGAAGCCACAACGCGGACAGTAGAGTTGCCCGGTCATCTTTCCATCAGACACCGAAAACGCAGCGCATCCCGGGCCATGGTGTCGTTGTTGAACAGCACGTACACGGCTTCTGCCTCCAGTGAGCGCACCTGCTCCACGAGGAACTGCAGATCCTGATCGGTGTACGTGTAGCGGTACATGCGCTCCCCGGGCGGGGAGCCGTGCAGGCGTAGATAGGCGATCGGGCCGGCGGTCACGGGGAGGGCCTTGAACGGGTCAGCGCAGTGGACGAGGGAGAACTCCCGGCAGATCGCAGCGACCCGCTTCGGATCCTCTCCCCAGTCCCCCCGTGGCTCCCACACGAGAAGAAACCCATCCCGGTCGATATCGGCAAGGAAACCGCCCAGGGCGTCCGTGTTCTCCGGGGTTGGCCCAAACGAGGCCGGGCACTGCAGGAGAAGGATCTTGGCCCGCAGGCGGTGGGCGACCTCAGCGGAGCGGGCCCATGCCTCCCGGGCTTCCCAGCCGCGGAACCGTGCCTTGTGGGTGATGTCCTGGTGGACCTTGACCGCGAACTCGAACTCCCGGTTTACCCCGTCGGCCAGGGCCCGCCAGCGGTCGGCGGTGGCCGGGCGCGGGACGCGGTAGAACGTGGAATTCACCTCCACGAGCGGAAAGTGGAGCGCATAGAGCTGGAGCTTGTGGGGAAAGCGTCCCCTCCAGTCGGCCTCGCCCACGTCGGCGGGCCGCAGCGCCGCCCACCCGCAGCACCCGATGCGCAGCTCCATACCACGGATTATAGGTCCCTCACGGTTTCCTGTGGACGTCCGTCCCGCGACGAGGAAGCCATACGGGAACTGGATTCCAGGACACCCCCGGTCTTCACCGTCGTATCTGGGGCTGCACAGCGTGCGGAGATCGCGGCCGATCCCGGCGGGTATCGGGCTAATCGGCGGGGATCTCCTGCTCCCACCGCCGCAGGTTGTCGAGCACGCCGTACGCGGTGAGGTCGAGCTGGAGGGGGGTAATGGACACGTACCCCGAGAGCACCGCCCACACGTCGGTCTCCTCCTCCCCCGGCGGGGGCGAGCTGAGCATCTCCCCGGTGAGCCAGTAGTAATCCCGCCCGCGGGGATCCACCCCGCGCACGAGCTCGTCGTCCCATAGCTTCCCCCCGAGGCGGGTGATCCGGATCCCCTTTGGCTTTCCCCGGGGTATGTTCACGTTAAGAAGGGTCCCGGCCAGCACCGCCCGCTCGGCCAGCGTCAGCCTGGCCATCCGGGCCGTCAACCGCGCGGCCACCTCGTAGTCAGGCCCCCCCTGTCCCGCCTCCTCCGATCCCACGTCGAGGGACACGGCGATCGCCGGGAGCCCGGCCGAGGCCCCCTCCATGGCCGCAGCCACCGTGCCGGAATAGGTCGCGTCACGACCCAGGTTCGCCCCGGCGTTGATCCCCGCCACCACCAGGTCCGGTCGCCGGGGGGCAAGCCCGAGGAGGGCCAGGAGCACGCAGTCCGACGGGGAGCCATTGGTCACGTGGACCACCTCCCCGTCCGGCAGACGGGCGGTGGACAGACGGAGCGGTTTGTGGAACACCCGGGTGCGGGAAGCAGCCGACCAGTTGCGGTCCGGCGCCAACACCCACGTCTCCCCCACCTTCGCCAGCGCCTTCTGCAGCGCGAGGAGACCGGGGGAGAGATAGCCGTCGTCGTTGGTGATGAGGATGAAGGGCTCAACCATCGTCAACCCCTTGTTGGGGCGCAGTGTAGCCGGTCATTTCGTCGGGGACAAACCGGTAGAACGAGAGCCGAGTCTCCCCGTACGCGCGCTGGAGCTCGAGACGAAGGGCGCCGTACCGAGCGGCGACCCCCTCCTTGTGGAACGTCTCGACGACCACGAGCGCCCCCGGGGCGAGCGGGACGAACTCCCCCAGCGCGGCCACCGCCCGTTGGGCAAGTCCGCTCTCGTACGGTGCTCCGACGAACGCCAGCTCGAAGGCGCGTCCCTGTTCGGCCAGGACGCGGATCCCCGCTAGCGCATCGAGGCGCAGCACCTCGGTTCGGTCCCGATAGCCCAGGCGCCGGATGTTCTCCTGGATCAGGCGCACCGCGTGGGGGGAGCTGTCCACGAACACGGCGCGGCGGGCTCCCCGCGATAGCGCTTCCAAGCCCACCGCACCCGTGCCAGCGAACAGATCCAGGAACTCCGCCCCGGCCACGAGCCCGCCCAGCGTGTCGAACAAGGCGGTGCGCACCCGGTCGCGTAGGGGGCGGATGTCCGTCCCATGCCACTCGGCCAGCTTCCTCCCCCGGTGAGCCCCGCCGATGATCCGCACTTGCGCTCCCCTGAGAACCGGCTACGATTTTTCGAAGCCGTCTTCAGGATATCCCAAATCCGAGGGCAGGACACCGGGGGTTGCCCCGGCCCTGGAAGGAGAGCGGGTGCGGTACGACGTAGCGGTGATCGGAGCGGGACCGGCGGGGTTGTTCGCCGCCCTGGAGCTCGCCGAGTCCGGGCTTTCCACGGTGGTGGTGGAGAAGGGGCAGGCCCCGCGGGAGCGCCGGAGCATCACGTGCGGGGTGGGGGGGGCCGGTGCCTTCTCCGACGGCAAACTGAATTTGACCCCGCGCATCGGGGGAGATCCGGCGGCGATCGGCTGTTCCGTGGCCGAACTGGCCGAGCTCATCGCCTACGTTGACCATGTGTTCACCCGCTACGGCGCCCCTGCCCAGTACTCCGGCGAGGACCACAAGGCGCTGGCTCGCCTGAAGAAGGCCGCCGCCGAGGCTGGGGTGGAGTTCATCTCCGGCCGTCAGCGCCACATCGGCACCGGCTGCATCCGCGAGGTCATCGACGCGATGTACCGCGACCTCCTCGACCGGGGGGTGGCGTTTCGGCTAGGGGACAAGGTCAAGGCCATCGCCTGGGCGAACGACGAGTTCGTCGTGGACCTCGGTAAGGAACAGATCCACGCCGGCGCGGTGATCGCCGCCCCGGGCCGGGTGGGGGCGTACTGGCTCAGGGAGGTGGCCCGCTCCCTGGGGGTGGGTCCCCAGTTTGGCCCCCTCGACGTCGGGGTGCGGGTGGAGTTCCCGGCCGAGCTCTATGACCCCATCGAGCGGGTGATGTACGATGCCAAGTTCCGCGTACGCACCTCGACCTACGATGACATGGTCCGCACGTTCTGCACCAACCCGCGGGGATTCGTGGTCCAGGAGGACCACGACGAGTTCGTGCTCGTGAACGGGCACGCCGAGAACGAGTGCAAAACGGAGAACACGAACTTTGCTCTCCTGGTGCACATCGAGCTCACCGACCCGGTGGAAGACACCACCGAATACGGCCGGGCCATCGCCAAGCTCGCCACGACCATCGGCGGCGGCCGGCCGATCCTGCAGCGGCTGAAGGACCTCCGAGCTGGGCGGCGATCCACCGCCGACCGCATCCGGCGGGTTTCCATTCAGCCCACGCTCGCCGCGTTCACCCCGGGGGACATCTCCATGGCCCTCCCCCACCGGGTGGTGGTGGACCTGGTGGAGGCGATCGACGTGCTCGACCGGATCATGCCCGGAATCGCGTCTGAGGGGACGCTGGTGTACGCGCCGGAGATCAAGTTCTACGATACCCAGTATCGGGTAGGGGCGGGGATGGAGACGGGGCTCCCCGGGTTCTACGTGGTGGGGGACGCGTCCGGGCATTCCCGGGGGATCGTGTTCGCCGCCCTGACCGGGATCCTCGCCGCCCGCCACATCAAGGCCCGCCCCGGCTAACCGTTTTGACGATGACCAGGGTGGCTGTATTGACGAGCGGTGGCGACGCCCCAGGCATGAACGCCGCCATCCGCGCCGTGGTTCGTACCGGCATCGCCCACGGGTGGGAGGTGTTCGGGGTCCGCCGCGGCTACGCCGGCCTCCTCGAGGGCGCCCTCATCCCCCTCGGAGCGCGGGACGTGGGCGGCATCATCCAGCTTGGGGGGACGGTGCTCGGCAGCGCCCGCTGCCCCGAGTTCAGAACCGAAGCCGGGCAGCAAGAAGCCCTCCGGACCCTGAGCCGCCACGCCATCGATGCCCTGGTGGTCATCGGCGGAAACGGTTCCCAAAGTGGGGCGTATGGGCTCGCGCGGCTCGGGTTCCCCGTGGTGGGGGTGGCCTCCACCATCGACAACGACCTCGTGGGCTCCGACATCACCATCGGCGTGGACACCGCCCTCAACGTGGCCCTGGAGGCGATCGATCGACTGAAGGTGACCGCCTCCTCGCACCAGCGGGCGTTCCTGGTGGAGGTGATGGGGCGGGACTGTGGGTATCTGGCGCTCATGGCCGGCATCGCCGGCGGGGCGGAAGCGGTGGTCATCCCCGAGGTGGAGACGGACCCGGAGGCGCTGGCCGCCGAGCTCCATCAGGCCTACGAGCGGGGGAAGCCCCACGCTCTGGTGGTGGTGGCGGAGGGGGCGCGGTACAACGCCTCCCGCCTTGCCGAATACTTCCGGAAGAACGAAAAGCGGCTGGGGTTTGAGCTTAGGGTGACGATCCTCGGGCACGTCCAGCGGGGCGGGGCCCCGGGCGCGTTCGACCGCCTGCTGGCCACCCAGCTCGGGGCGGCGGCCGTTGATTGCCTCGCCCGCGGCGAACACGGGGTACTGGTGGGCTGGATCCGGGGGGCGGTGGCCACCACCCCGCTCGCCGAAGCGGCCCGGTACAAGAAGGAGTTAGATCCTGAGCTTTTCGAGCTCGCCCAGGTGCTGGCGCGGTAAAAATTTCCGGTGTTTGGGCAAGATCACGTTCGCCGTTTGAGGATCCGAAAGCTCCACGGCGGCAGGATGACCTCGCCCGATACTTCCTCTCCGGCGAGCAGATCCCGAAACCTTCCTGGAAGGAGAAACGCTTCTTCCCCGTCCCCCGCGTTCAGGACGACGAAGACCTCCTCCCCCGCAAGGGTCCGTCGCAGGCAAAGCGTTCGCCCGTGCGCCTCGACGAAGTGTAAGTCCCCGCCGCGCAGGGCCGGCTCACCACGGCGTAGGCGCACAAGCTCCCGGACGGCCGCGCGGGCCTCCTGGTCCCATAGGTTCTGGTCCCAGGCGAAGCAGCAGCGGCAGTCCGGATCTTCCCCGCCCTCCATCCCGATTTCGTCCCCGTAGTAGATCGCCGGTGCACCGGGAAAGCCGAGCAGAAAGGCCGTGGCCAGAAGCAGGCGCCGTTTGTCTCCCTGGCAAAGGGTTAGGAAACGAGGTTTGTCGTGGCTTCCAAGGAGAGTGTAGCAGGCGAACCCATTCTCCTCCGGGTAACTACGCCACAGGCTGTAGACGTAGTGGGCGAACCGGCGGGCATCCCATGTCCCTTGGGCGAAGAAGTGGACGAGCCCCTCCCAAAGCTTGTAGTGCATCACCCCATCGAGCGCCCCGTGCTTGAACCAGGAGGTGGCGATCCCCATCACCTCCCCGAGGACGTAGGCGTCAGGGTTTTCTTTTTTGACCGTCCGGAAAATATCCCGCACGAAGTCCGGGGGCAGGTATTCCACCGTGTCCAGGCGCCAGCCGTCGATTTCGTATTCGCGTATCCAGTGGCGTACCACCGAAAGCAAGTATCCCCGCACTGCGGGGGTTCGGTGGTTCCACTCCGGCAAAGTGGGGCAACCGGCCCAGCAGACGTAGTTGGGCTCCGGTTCGCGAACGTCCCTATCTCCCCGGATGGTGAACCAGTCCCAGTAGGGGGAGGCCCGGCCGTGCCGGAGCACGTCCTGGAAGAAGGGGTGCCGTTCCCCGCAGTGGTTGAACACCCCGTCGAGCACGATGCGCATGCCGCGGGCGTGCAGGGCCGAGGTGAGCTCACGGAGGGCGTCGTTCCCCCCAAAGGCCGGGTCCACCTGGAAGTAGTCCTCGGTGTCGTACTTGTGGTTGGTGGGAGCCTTGAAGATCGGGGTGAGGTACAGGGCGGTTATCCCGAGGTCCGCCAGGTAATCCAGCTTCTCCAGGATTCCCCACAGATCTCCGCCGAAAAAGCTTGCTCGATCGGGGAGCTCTCCCCAGGGCCTTGCTCCGGGTGGATCGTTCCGCGGGTCCCCGTTGCGGAACCGATCGGGGAAGATCTGGTAGAAGACGGCGTCCCGCACCCACTCCGGCGGGTTCATCCCTTGACGGCTCCGCGGGTAAGCCCCGAGATGAGCTGGTTTTGCAGGAGGTAGAAGATGAGCACGATGGGGAGGGCCCCCACGATGGAGGCGGCCGCAAACATTCCCCAGCGAGTGGTGTACTGTCCCGTGATGAACAGACGCAGGCCCACGGCCAGAGTGTACCGCTGAACGCCGGTGAGCAGGACGCTCGCCAAAAGGTAGTCTGAGTACGTAGCGATGAACTGGAGGATGAACACCACGGCCAGGATGGGCCGGGCAAGAGGTAGGATGATCCTGGTGAAGGCCTGAAAGCGCGTAGCCCCATCGATCATGGCCGACTCCTCGAGCGAGCGGGGGATGGTGTCAAAGTACCCCTTCATGAGCCAGGTGTTGAACCCGAGCGCTCCTCCCAAGTACACCAGGATCAGTCCGGTATGCGTATTCAGGCCAATGGCCGGGATGAAGCCCCCCAGCCTGAGCAAGAGGATGTACAGCGCCACCATGGCCAGCATTTGGGGAAACATTTGTACAAGAAGGAGTGCCATGAGTCCGGTTCGGCGCCCCCGGAACCGGAACCGGGAAAAGGCATACGCCCCCAGCGCGGTCAGAGTGGTCGTGAACAGGGCGGTGAGCCCGGAGACCTTGACGCTGTTTGCGATCCATATCGGGAATGGGTGCTGAGGGTTGGTGAACAGCTCTTGGTAATGGCCCACCGAGGGGTTCCGGGGGATGAGCCGTTGGCCGACCAAGGTGTTGGTGGGGTTGAACGAAGCCGACAGGATCCACACAACGGGGAACAGGGCGAACACGATCGCGATCCAGAGGATGAGATGCCGAACGATGGCGCCCACCAGGGTCGGGCGCCTATACATTCTCGGACACCTCCTCCAAGGCCCGGGTGAACCGGAAGTTGATCCAGCTAATGGTGCCGATGATGAGAAAGATTAGGATGGATACGGCCGAAGCGAGACCATATTGATTCCCTCGTTGTCCCTCGAAGGCAAGCCTATAGGTATATGAGATGAGGATATCCGTCGACCCGGCCGGGGTCAGAGCCCCAGGGATGGGCGGCCGGCCCTCCGTGAGCAGGTATATGTTCGTGAAGTTGTTGAAGTTGAACGCGAACGAGCCGATGAGCAGAGGTGCCAAGGACACCAAAAGGAGCGGGAAGGTGATCCGCCAGAATCTTTGCCAAGCCGAAGCCCCGTCAATCTGGGCCGCCTCATGGAGCTCTTCAGGGATGGACTGAAGCGCCCCCAGGGAGATGATCATCATGTAGGGGAAGCCAAGCCAAAGGTTGTTGAGGAGCAACGCCACCTTTGCCCAAAACGGGTCTTGGAGCCAAGGGATCTTGACCCCAAACAGGCTGTACAGGATCTGATTGAAGACCCCAACCTCGGTGTTGAAGAACCCGCGCCACATGAGGACGGAGATGAAGGCCGGAATGGCGTATGGCACGATGAGGAGCATCCGGTAGGCCCTTCGAAGTCGCAGGTAGGGATTGTTGAGGTGGTAGGCCAGAAAGAGCCCTAGGGCGAATGTGAGGAGGACCGAAAAGAACGCGTAAGCGAACGTCCAAGCAAAGACCCGGAAGAACGGGCCGGAGATCTGTGGGTTGGTCACCAGGGCGAAGAAGTTCCTCCACCCGACGACGATCGTGAACCCAGGGAGGAGGATCTCTCCCTCCGGGGAGGTGAAGAAGCCCTCCACCGGCCGATACACGGTGCCCGAAAGTAGGTCCACCAAGGCGTCGGCTTCCGGATCGTAGCGGTAGCGGTGTTCGTAGGCGGAGAACTCCTGAAGCGATGTCATCCGCAGGATTTTCTCCCCAAGCGGGAACGCCATGGCTTGCAGCGTGGACAGGTTCCGAACCAACTCGGGGAGCGCCAGGCGCCGGTACCCTTGAACACCGTCAATGACGCCGTCGCTGTCCTCGTCTAAGAAATCCTGATCCCCGGGATCCACAGGGGTGACCTCACCTTTGCGGGCAAACAACACGGGACCGTCCTCGGGGTAAAAGAGAAACACAAACTCCGTTCCCCCTTCCCGCTGGAAAACCGAGTAGCGGAACGTCTCGGTGTCCGGGGGAAGATAGAACTTGCTCTCAAACTGAGCAATCGCCTGTTCCTTGGAGAGGATGTGGCCGGTCCCGTAGTTGGTGAACGCGATATAGATGTTGTAGCCAACAGGGTAAAGGACGAACAGCGTAAGGAAGAGAAGGCCGGGAATGAGGTACTTGAGAGGGTAAGTGCGTTTCGAAAGATAGATCCAGTTGATAAGACCGAGGGCGACGGACAAGCCCGCGGCCATCCAGTACTCCCCCCGCAAAAGGAGGGAAGAGAAGGCCCAGATGCCCAGGGCGTCAAGGAGGCCGAGGGCCAGGACGGTCGCCCCTTGGGCAAAGATCTTCCTCCAGCTCATGATGGGAGGGGCCGGCCGGAACCGGCCGGCCCCTAGGCTTCCTTTCTACTTGCAGCCGAGGAGCGTGCGGATCTGCTCCGCGGCGTTCCTCATCGCCTCCTCAGGACCGAGCTTCTGGGAGACGATTAGTTCCAGAGCATCCGACCAAGCACCCCAGACCGAGGCCATCTCCGGGATCTTGGGCATGGGGATCCCGTCGGCAGCGCTGGCCGCGAACGCCTGGATGTCGGGATTGTCCGCGAGCTCCGCCAGGGCGGGCAAGTACGCGGGCGGCCGCTGGCCCCGCTCGTAGATGGCGAGCATGACCTCCTTGGTGGCCAGGAAGTCCTTGAGGAACAGGTTAGCCAGGATCTTGTTCTCGCTGAAGGCACTGACCATGAACCCCTGAACCCCGGTGAACGGCCGCGGTGTGTTCCCCTCGATGAGCGGGATCTTGGCGACGCCGTAATTGATCCCAGCGGCGTGGATGCCAGGGAGAGTCCAAGGACCTCCGATGAACATGGCCAAAAGCCCCTCGTTGAACAGCCCGGTCACGGTCTGGTAATCGGCCCCCGCGAACAGGATCCCCCCCTTCACCAGACGGTCGAGGAGCCTGGCGCCTTTGACGGAGCCCTCGCTGTCCAGGCCGATGTCACAGGGGTTGAGGGTCCCTTCCGGCGTGCTGCCGAAGACGTAGCCCCCGTAAGCGGAGTGCAGGGGGAAGGTGTGATAGGGATCCGGCTGTTGAATCAAGAACCCATACTGTCCCTTTTCGGGTTCGGTGAGGGCCTTGGCAATCTCGATCAGTTCTTCGAAGGTGGCCGGCGGCTCGGGCACCAGGTCCTTGTTGTAGACCAGAGCCACGCACTCGGTGGCGTAGGGAAGACCGTACAGCTCCCCGGCCCAGGAGAAGGCCTCCAAGCTCGCTGGGTCGAACTGGGCCAAAAGGGCTGCCGGGAGGAAGATCGGCTCAAGAAGGCCGTTGAAGATCAGCTCGCCGATCCAGTCGTGGGGGCCGATAATAATGTCCGGGCCCTCCCCGGTGGGAGCAGTGACGGCCAGGTTGCCCCGGATATCGCCGAAGGGCACTTCCACAACTTCCACCGGCACCCCATAGGCGGCGGTGAACTTCTGCGCCGCCTCCGTGAGGGCCGGTGCTCGGGTTTCGTCACACCACACGATCAGCTTCCCCGGCTCGGAGGCCAGGCCCAGCATCCCCAATACCAAAATGCTCAACACCGCGATTCCGAAATTCCGCATCCTTCATCCCTCCTCATTTTTGATTAAACTAAGCCTGGGTTTCCCTTCTTTTTCTGTCACCATCTATTTTCGCTCTTCTCACCCCCTTCTTCGTGGTCTGCCAGCCCAAGACCGACTCGGCCCTTTCGCCGTCGATCCACCTCACTCCTCCCGCGCCAATATCCAGGCCTGGACAGGGGGCATGACCACCCGGCCCCGGAAGATCGTCTCTCCGCCGACGAGCCGCCAGCTCCCAGGGGGAAGTTCCAAGGAAGCCATCCTGGGAGCGTTGTTGGCGACAACGAGCACCTCGCCTTGCTCCCCACGGAAGAAAGCGAGCACGCCCTCCTTGGCGGCGTAGGCGCGGACTGCGCTCCTTGTGAGCGCGGGGATCGCCCGCCGCATCTGGGCCAACCCGATGTAATGGGCGAGAAGCTCCTCGTTCACCACATCCCACTGGATGGGGTAGCGCTGGGCATCGTGGAACCCTTTCTCACCCAAGATGCCCCGCTCATCCCCTTGGAAGACCACGGGGACCCCCGGCAGGGCGTAGAGCAGGGTGGAGAGCAGCTTGAGCCGCTTGATGGCCTCAGGGGCAGGGGGTTCGCCGAAACCGCCTCCGCCCAGGTCAGTGAGGACGCGCGACGTGTCGTGGGAGCTCACGAGATTGAAGCCCATGGCGGCGACGTTCTCCCCGTAGGCCGCGAAGTAGCGGCTGAGCTCAGACAGGGTGTGCTCCCCATCGGCGTTCCCCTGCGCATAGGGTAGCAGCACGTCGCGACCCAAGGCATAGTTCATGAGGGAGTCGAACTGATCGCCCTGCACCCAGGACGGATCGAGCTGCCAGATCTCACCCACCATATAGGCCTCGGGATGGCGGGCTTTCACGAGCTCTCGCAGCTCGGAGAAGAAGCCATGGGCGTTGATGATCTCGTTGGGCACGTCTACCCTGAACCCGTCAAACCCGAAGTCCAACCAGTGGCGCACTACATCGAAGAGGTAAGTTTTCACTTCGGGGCCCGCGGTGTTCAGTTTGGGAAGGCTTCCCAACCCCCACCAACCCTCATAGGCATTGCCGTCGCCGAGGAGGAAAGGCCATTTGCGGACGAAGTACCAGTCCCAATAGGGACTTTCCGGCCCGTTTTGGACCACGTCTTGAAACGCCCAGAAGCCTATCCCAGTATGGTTGGGAACGAAGTCGAAGATCACGCGCATGCCCAGGGCATGCGCTTCGTCCAAAAGCAGCCTTAGATCGGCTTCGGTGCCGAACTTTGGGCTCACCTTGAGGTAGTCGCGGGTGTCGTAGCCATGGGCGCTCCCCGAGTCGAAACTGGGGTTTAAGTAAAGTATGGTCACCCCTAGCTCGCTCAAGTAGCCTAGCTTTTCGACGACACCCCGAAGGTCCCCACCGAAATACTGGTGGCAACAGTGCTCTGGAGTGATCGGATCGCTCCAAGAGGAAAGGACAGGCCCCCCCTCAGTCCAGAGCTCGTTATAGAAGAATTCGTCGGTCTGGAGGGCCAGTACATCGTTTTCCGGATCCCCATTGTAGAAACGGTCGGGGAAGATCTGGTAGGCAATCCCTTGGCTTACCCATTTAAGCTGGGGAAAGCGGTCGGCGCCGTCGAAGAAGAAGGGCTCGGAGGGATCGTCCGGCACGGTGAACTCCGAACCGTCGATGGCAGTGCCGACGAAGCAATAGTCCAACGATTCGAACACCGGAAGGGAAATGCGCCACATTTCGCCCCAGTCCCACCAAAGCTGCCGCTCCATGGGCCACTCACCCTGATCCGTGACCAGGCGGACCGACTCCACTTGACCGGGCGCCGTTCGTAACCGCAGCACGAGCCGATCGTCGGCGATGCACAAGTACGCGGGGTCATGGGGGTCAAACATCGGGGAAGGGCCTACGAGAACCGGCTTGACGATGCGTACAGCATTTTGGCCCCCGAACCCGTCGTCAACGTAGCCGTCGGCCTCGGGATCGACCGGGCCGCCGCCGCGGGCGGTGGCCATGTCCCGGGGCCACCGCCCGTTGATGAAGAACTTGTACTGATGGGTTCCGGGCTCCAGGCAAACGGTGATGGCCCAGGAGCTGTCGGGCTGCTTTTCCATGGGCCATTCGCCCCAGGTGTTGAACGAGCCGCGTAGGCTCACCGAGGTGACGGTTTCATCTTCCAGCGGGGTGTAAACAAAGGTGACGGCTACCTTCAAGCCTGGACACTCAACCTCTTGAGCTAGTCCGCCCAATAGCAGCGCACTCAAGATCAGGACCGCGATTCCGAACTTCCGCATCCTGCATTCCCCCTTGGCTTTCTGCCTCTTCGTTCCCTTGCACGATCACCTCGACGCTCACACCCATTCACCAGCGCACCTCCACCGGCACAAGCGTGGCGTAGCGCCGCCCGGCCGGGTCGTACGCGGAAAGGAGCTCCTCTTGAGAAGCTCCTTCCGATGCCAGGTAGTCGTAGATCTGGGGCGCCCACAGGGGATCCGGACAGCCCCCGCCGGTCCACTCGCCGGCTGTCGCCCCGATCGGGCGCAGGTGGTTCTTGCCGTAGCCATCCTGGGACCCCACCAGCACGTAGTGCCACCCCCGAAGCTCGGGGACCAAGGACTTCTCGATGGTGACGATGATCCGTCCTCTCTTCAGGTCGGAGGCCACCTCCACGAGGAACGGCCCCTCGCCCCCAGCCGTCCACAGGTGTCGCCCGTACGCCGGCCAGCCCGCGACCTTGACGAAGAAGTCCCACGGGTGGTCGGGGTGGAACGCGACCTGGGCCGCCTCGGCCTCCGGGTGCGCCTCCGTGCTCCCGCCCGCGGCCACGTCCAGGTACAGGTAGATGATGGGGTGGGAGAACCCGTGGGGCCCGTTCCACGGGTTGGGAAGCACGGGGAACTCGAACGCCAGTTGCCAGCGGGTCCTGGCGTCGTAGACCGCGTACCGAACAAGATCGAACAGGCCCTTCTCCTGGAACACCCGGTTTAGCGGGTACGTGTACGCCCCCGGGCCGTGGTCGTCCCCGGTCGGGTCGGCCATCGCCCACACCTCCACCCCTTGGATGAGGGTGGGGATGCGGGCGAGCACCGGCCGCTCCGGCGCTTGTCCCAGGAGCTCCCCGGGCCGCTCCAGGGCGACGGCCGCCGTGAGGCTCTGCCCCGGCTCGACACCCAATTCCTCGAACGGGACGGCCGCCTCGACCACCTCCCCCACCGCCGCCTTGCGGGCAAGCAGGGTGCGGATAGGGGAGGCCAGCCGCCAGCCGCCCTTCCCGTCCGCCCCGTAGCGGAACACGAACCCGGACCCGTCCGGGCGCACCTTGGCCAGGTCCAGCTCCACCGCCGATACAAGGGCGAATCCCAGCTGGTCCCCGGCGTGCCGGGCCGCCACGTTGGCCGGCTCCCCGGGCCTGCCCGAGGCGTAGAGCACGAGGTACAGGTCCTGGCCGATCAGCTCCTGGGCCGGGCGGTCAAACCTCACCAGGAGGTAAACCAGGTTCTCCCCATATCCCACCGCGGCTTGGACGATGGGGCCGCACCCTGGGAAGAAGACGGCCTCGGCCCATTCCTCCGCGCCCATCACCCCGTCCAAGGTGGGTTTCACCTCGCCCAGGTTAGCCGAGGTGGGTGTCCGCAGGCGCAAAAAGAGCACCTGGGGGATCTCCGCGTCGCTGTACCCCGCAGCGCGGTAGGCGCCCACCAGGTGGGCCTTCATGAGCCAGTCGAAGAGGTCATCGGTCCCCGAGTCCTGGTCGGTCCCGTACCACCAAAACCAGTCGGAACCCTCGGCAGCATAGAGGGCCTCGAGCGCCGCCTCCGGGGCGCCGGCGGCAAACACCGCCGCCCGGGCGGCGGCAAGCCTCGCCCACCCTTCATCCTCCTCCGGCTCGCCGGTCCAGGTGGAGAGGTCCCCGGCCCACGATCCCACCGGGATACGGGCGAGCTCCACCTGCGCTGGGTGGGCGGCGAGGAACGCCGCCGGGGTGACCGTGCGCACCCACTCCGCTTCGGACAGGGCCCGGTACAGGGCGCGCAGGAACTCCCGGCCGTTGTCCGGGTACCCAGCCATGAACATCCAGTTCTCCCCGTCCAAGGCCACCACCAGGACGTGCTCCTCTGGGGCGTCCAGCGCCTCCCAGGTACGCCGGAGCTCGTCCATGAAGTCGGCCACCGCCTCCGCGGTGGGCTTGTTCCCGTAGGCAAAGCTGACCTTGTCGGACAGGTTGTGGTCCCGGAAGAAGAGCGCAATCCCTTCAAACCGCCAGGGCTGGGTCAGTTCCGCCCGGGATGGGGTCCGGCCGAGGGCCGCGGCGAGCGTCCATTCATCGGCCACCGTCCAAGCGAACCCGGCTTCCCCAAGGAGTGCCACCGCCCGCTCGGACACGGCCTGCTCCGGCGGCCATACCCCTTGGGCCGGGGGCCCAAAGAGCCGGGCATGCTGCTCCTGGGCGAGTTCAAGCTGCCCGAGGATATCCTCGTCCCAGCCCCGTCCGGCGAGGAGGGGCAGGATCGGGTGGAAAAACGGGCTGGTGATGAGCTCGCTTCCCAACGCCTGGACCTCCCGGTAGGCGTCCACCACCCAGGAAAGGGCCGTGTGCTGGGCGCGGATGAGGCGCGCGATGTCGTCCGCGGTGAACCCGGCCTTCCCCCGCAGATCGGCCACCCCGAGCTCCTGGTGGAGCTCAGGGGAGATCTGCCAGAGGAGGAAGAGGCCGGCCGCGTCGAGGAGTTCCTGGTCCGTGAGCGCCCGCTGGTCCTTGAGGGCGTTGAGCGCGGCGTAGCGGGGATCGAAGTACTTGCCCCCGGGGCGCAGCATGTACGGGTTGATCCAGAAACTTTGGGTCTGCATGGCCGCGCGCTCTTGCGGGGTCAGGGACTGCGGATCATGGAGGAGCGTCCACGTCCACCGGAGGTGGTTGTCCACCGCCCCGATGTATTCGTAAAGTCCGCCTTTTGCCCGCTCCTCCTCGGTGATCTCCACGTAATCGAGGAGCTGCCAAAGCAGGCTCGGCTGGAGGTTGTAGGCCACGCGGATCCCCGGGAACCCGGCGAGGATCCGGGGGGAGTCGATGTACTCCTGCACCCCGTGCACCCGCACCCAGGGTAGCTCGTACTCGCCAGTGAGCCGGTTCCAATAGAGCGGCTGGTGCTGGTGCCAGACGATGACCACGTTCAGCGGCCCTTTTTCCGCCAGCCCCCCTCCGGCCGCTGCCAGGAGGAGGATCACCGTTGCCCACAGCCTGCGCATTGTTCACCTCCCGCGTACGGAGAGCCATCCTTCTCCCGCCGCACGGCATAGCCAGACATCCCCGCGACGGTCAAGGGTTACCTTCATCCCATCCTCGGCGTCCACGGAGACCGACCCCTTGGCGACGATCGCCACCGGCCCCACCGGGTGGGAGAGGCGGAGGCGCCAGCCACCATTCCAGTCCGCCTCCGTCACCGCCTTCCTGGGCATCGGGACGAGGAGATCGGTCAACCCCACCGGAGCGATGCCCTCCCGTTCGGGAGCGAGCACGAAGTAGGCCACCCCTCCCGGGCGGAGCCGTCCCTCCATCGCCCCCACCGCCCCGCCGCTCAAGCCGTCCCAAATCAGGAACTCCCCGGGCACCGGCGGATCCAACCGAAACGGGAGCTCCTCCTCTGCCGTGTTGATCGCGATCACGTAGGCCCAACGGGCCGGGCCGAGGTCCCGCTCCGTCCAGAAGGCCTCTACGTCGGAGCCGAGGGTGTCGATCACCGGGAACGGCGGACGATCGGGCTGAGCGAGGGTGCCATCGGCGAGGACGAGCCGACGGAGGAGATCCCGATCGGCCAACCCCAGCTGGTCCCCGAACCCCACCGGGCCGCAGGATAGGGCCCGCAGGATCGCGTCCTCCACCGGGCCGTCACCACCGAACCCAGGGTGGGGCCGGGTGAGGAACAGGTCGTGGAACGGCGCGAGGCCCAGCGTCCACAGCACCGCCCCCATGAGCAGGTTCTGCCGGCGCAGGACGCGGGCCGGCGTCCACGCATCCAGGAACTCGGGATGGCCGACCCGGGCCGCGACCTCGAGCGCCGGCCGCTGGGCGAACAGCCAGTCGGTGTGGGTGCGGGCGGCGACGACGTTGGGTTCCTGGGTGGACGCGAGCGCCATGCCCATCGTCTGCATGCACAGGAGCACCGGCAACCCCTGCTCGCGGAACGCACGGGCCATGCCGGAAAACCACCGCCTCGCCGCCCCGGGATCGGCCCGCAACGCCTGGTCCAGATACTGACAGGTCCTCAGCCAATCGTGCCACGCCGCGATGCCCCCTTCGCCCTTGACCTCCCGGGCGATGGCCCGGTACACGTCGGGCCCCTCGCCGTCCACGCCGTACGCGTTGTCTTCGGCCAGCGCGGACAGGTGCAACACGTAGGGAAGGCCGGTGCGGGCGGCGATCTCGGCCAGGCCCTGCGGGTACTTGCGCGGATCGGGGCGGAAGCACTGCGCCCGGCCGATCGTCCGGTACGGGTACCAAAGGTCGAGGCCGAAGTACCGAACCGGAATCCCCTCTCGGCAGAACGAGGCGGCGAGCGCCTCGAGGAGGGCCCCGTCCATGGGGTGAAGGAGCTCGGTGTAGTAGGACCCGTAGGCGTTCCAGTAGCCCAAGGTGGAGAGGAGGGGGTGCTCGAGGGGGGCGGGCCGGGCCTTCCCGCTCAGGAGGAGCAACCGGTCCCCAAGGTTTCGCAGCGCGGAGATGGGGTCCTCCCCGGCCACGAACCACGTGCTCAGGGTGAACCCGGCCGGGAGCCGGTCCACCGCCCCGGAGAGGCCCCGGGCGGCCCCGCCGGGGAGGCGCACGAGGGGGCTCACGAGGAAGTGATCGGCCGGGGCGATGGCCACCGCCCCTTCATCGGAAAAAACAACCAGTGGCGCGAACGCCTCCTTGGGGAGCTCCCCCGGCCCGCGGCCGAGGCAGGCGGTGGGCCAGTACCCGCCTGGGTAGCGGTCCCCCGCCCCGCCCAAGCCGAACGTGGCGAGGAAGAACCGGAGGTCGTCGGGGAAGGCGAACGTGGGGGCGAGGAACGTCGGCTCATCGAACGAGTCGACCGTGGAGAGTCCGGCGAGGTCCCGCCGGAGCTCCGCTTGAACCAAGACCGCACCCGGATAACCACGCACGGAAAAGGTGAGGAGGGGCTCGCCACCCACGCCGTACGTCCGGCGCCACAGGCGATACCGCCCCCACCGATCGTGGCCGTCGGCCGTCTCCCACGGGCCCGAGGTCATGTCCCCTTCTCGCCACTCCCCGGCCGCGGGGAGCCGAACCCCCAATCCCACCGCCCATGGCCGGCCGGCGCCGACCAAGGTCAGCCGTCCGTCGTCCTCGATCCGCACCACAAGCTCGTTCATCCCGTCCTCTCCATGGGCGACCGGAAGGCCTCGGCGGTGACCAGCGTCGCCGCCCCGATGAGGAACCCGTCCGGCCCGAGCTCCGCCGGCACAATGGCCAGCTCCCGCGCCGTTTCCGGGAACGCGTGGTGACGCACCTCTTCCTCCAGCGCAGGGAGGAACAGGTCGGCGTCGGTCATGCGCTCCCCGCCGAGGACGATCGCCTCCGGGTTGAGGAGGTTCACCACGTTCTTTGCCCCGATCCCAAGGTACCTCCCCATTCGGACGAAAGCCTCACGAGCCGAGGCGTCGCCGCTTCGGGCGGAAGCGACCAAGCTCGGGATCCCTGGGTGACCCAAACGCTCGGCCTCAGCGGCCAGGAACCAGTCCGAGGCAAAGACCTCAAGGCACCCCTGCTCCCCACACCGACAACGGGGGCCGGCGGGGTCAATGGTCATGTGGCCCACCTCCCCAGCCCCGCCGAAGGCGCCCCGGTATAGCTCTCCGCCGATCACGACCCCGGCCCCGATCCCCTCTCCCACCGTGATGCACACGAAGTTCCGGAATCGGCGCCCCGCCCCGTACCAGCACTCCGCCAGGGCCAGGGCATTCACGTCGTTTTCCACACGCACCGGGAGGCCGAGGCGGTCCGCCAAGGGCTCCCCCACCGCCACGTTGTGCCAACCGAGGATGGGTGAGTACAGGTCCACCCCGTGGGCGTCGACGAACCCGGAGATGGCCACCCCAACCCCGAGGATCCGGCCGCGGGCCAACCGCTGGAACGCGTTCCTCACGAGGGAAAACACCTCATCGGGCATGGGCGGAGTGGGCAGAGGGGCTTCCCAGCGGCGGGCGATGCGCCCGGCCAAGTCCACCCGGGCGGCGAGGACGCGTTCCCGTTCCACCTTGACCCCGATGACATGGGCATAGGTGGGGTTGAAGGCGAGGAGCACAGCCCGCCGTCCTCCGTTGGACCGGGTTTTGCCGACCTCGCGGGCGATGCCCTCGGCGAGGAGGTCACGGGCGAACCGGGTGATGGCCGACGGGGCGAGGCCGGTGAGGTGGGCAAGCTCGGTGCGGGACATCGGGCCCCCCGTGCGCAACAGGTCGACCACCATGCCCCGGTTGTGATCCCGCAACAGTCCCAACGCGCCCTTGCGCCGCATACTTACTTCCTGGCAAAAAGGAAGTATACCAACCTCTGGGGATGGCGTCAAGGGGTTTCACGTCTGGAATCGTTTTCCAAGACCGGAGGCCCCCCGGGGTCAGGCCCCGCGCAGGAGGTACGAGAGCCCCATCGCCCCCAGGTACACGAGGACGATCGCCCCGGTGTCCCAGGAGAGGAGGATGAGGCCCTTCCTCCTGGGTTGGTAGCTCAACCCAACCAGGAGGAGAGCGTACATCAGCACGATCGCCGCCACCGTCACCAGGTGGTTTTGGTGCACGGCGGCGAGGAGAGGGCCGCCCGTGTAGACCAGGTCATCCACGGCCAGGATCGTCAGGTTGAAGAGCACGCTCCCGAGGAGGTTCCCCAGCGCCAGGTCGGCCGCCCCCAGGCGGGCCGCGGACACGACCACCACCAACTCGGGCAAGGTGGTGGACCAGGCGATGAGGAGCGTCCCCACCAGGGCTTGACCAAGCCCGGTCTCCCGGGCCAGCTCCTCTCCCAACCGGGGCAGGAACATGGCGGCGGCGATGACCACCGCGGCAGCGGTCCCGTAGCGGACGAGGGCTTTCCGGAGGGGGACACGCGCGTACTCCGGCTCTCGCGCGCCCGGGAATTCGCGTCCCCGCTCGTGGAGGAACGCGAGGCGCAGGGCAAGGAGGTACCCCCCGAAGAGGAGGGGGGTGATCGGGCTGATCCAGCCCAGGCTGGGCAGGGATCTTCCAGCGCCGAGGCCCGCGCCTACCAGGCCGAGGAGAAGGAGCCCGAACCCGGCGGGGAGGACATGTCCGTGATGGACGCGGGCCACCCAGGGAATCCGTCCGCCGACCGCGTCCAGCACCGCCACCATCACGAGGTTGAGCATGCACGCCCCGAGCACGTTCCCCACGGCGATGTCGGGGACGACGAACACCGCCGAGGCGGAGAGGCCGGTGATGAGCTCGGGGAGCGAGGTCGTGGCCGCCACCAGCACGAGCCCGATCCAGGTGCGTCCGAGCCCGGTCTTCTCCGCCAGCGCGTCTCCGTAGAACGCGAGCCGACTCCCGGCGTAGATGATTGCACCAGCGGTAGCGAAGAACAGCACCCAAGTCATCGGCACCTCCGCCGAACCGGCCTCGGGTGAACCGAAGTCACAGGGTGGTGCGGCCCTTGAGGGCGCGGCCCAGCGTGAGCTCGTCCGCCGATTCCAGGTCCCGGCCCACCGGAACCCCGTGGGCGATCTGGGACACCTGGACCCCGAGCGGCTTGAGCAGACGCAGGATGTGCATGGCGGTGAGGTCCCCTTCTAGCTTTGGCTCCAAGGCCAGGATCACCTCCCGCGTCCCCTCGTTCTTGACTCGCTCCGCGAGCTGGGCCACGTTGAGGTCCTCGGGCCCGACGTGGCTGCTCGGGGAGATGAGGCCCCCCAGCACGTGGTACAGGCCCCGGTACTCCCCGGTGCGCTCGAGGTGCTCCACCTCCCACGGCCGGGCCACGACGCAGATCGTGGTCGGGTCACGCCCGGGATCCCGACAGATGGGACACAGGCCCTCCGTGGAGAAGCTCCCGCAGCGCGGGCAACGCCCGATCCGAGGAAGCCCGGTCAAGGCTTCGCTCAGGCGCTTGGCCTCCTCGGGCTTGGCTACGAGGAAGAACGCGATCCTTTCTGCAGACCGACGGCCGATCCCGGGAAGCCGGGTCAGGGCGGCGAGCAGCTCCGCGAGCGGGGGGATCATGGGGTGAACCCTGGAGGCAGCAGCCCGGCCAGGTCGGCCATCGCCTTCTGCGCGATGTCCTTGGCCTTGGCTTGGGCCTCCCGCACGGCCGCTACCACCAGGTCGGCGAGCATGTCCACCTCGGAGGGGGTCGCCACCTCCGGGGAGATCGCGAGCTCCACCAGTTCCCCATGGCCGGTCACCACCGCCCGCACCATCCCCCCGCCGGAGGTGGCCTCGACCCGGGCCTCGCCCAGTTTCCGTTGCCGCTCTTGCATCTCGGTCTGGATCCGCTGGGCCTGCTTCATCAGATTGCGCAGATCACCTAGTCCCATGGTCCTCCTCCCGGAGAATCGTCCCCTCGAGCGCCTGGGCCAGCAACCTGGCCCCTTCCTCGAGCGATGGCTTCGCGCCCCCTCCCCCCTCCCAGGCGATGTGCACGGCAAGGAGGGGGCTGAAGAACCGGTGCGCGGTGCCCTCCACGTACGCCCGCACCTCCGGGTCGAGCAGGGACTCGTAGTGGTACCCGCAGTCCGCGGGGAGGCGGATGGTGAGCAGGCCGTCCACCAGGGTCGCCGTGGCCGGGGCGAGGAACGCGGCCACGGCCACCCTCTCCTTGAGGATCTCGGCGAGCATCTCCTGCCACGCCTTTCCCACCGGGTCCATGGCCTGGGGCGTGGCCCCTGAGTCCGGGTGCGTTTCCGCTGGCGCTCCCGCGGATCCAGACGTCCCCGGATCCGAATGCGCGGCCGTGGCTTGGGCCGCGGCCCGTGGGGGGCCGCACAGCTCGAGGACCGCCACCTCCAGGTGGAGGCGCCGGGAGAACGCCCGGGGGAGCTCGGCCCGCAGCTCGATCAGGCGGCAGGCGACCGGGATGAACTGGGCCTCCCCGGCGATGATCCGGTCCCGGGCCCGCGCCGCCGCCTCCTCCAGGAACAGGACGAGGTCCCGCCCCCGTTCGGCGAGGTCGTTCACGATCTCGAGCGCCCGGTCGGGGTCCTGCCCAGCCAGTGCAGCCAGGAACCCGTCTACCTGCGAAAGCGGGGGGAGACCGAGGAGCTCGACCACCGCCGCCTCGGTCACTTCCCCACCCTGGCCGAGCTGTTCCATGAGCACGATTGCATCCCGCATGGCCCCTCCGCTCCGCCGGGCGATGAGCTCGGCCGCCCCGGGGGCCAGGGCGATCCCCTCCGCGGCTGCGATCTTGCGGAGATGGGCGGCGATCTGGTCCTCCGAAATCGGGAGGAACTCGAACGCCTGGCACCGGGAGAGCACGGTCGAGGGCACCTTGTGCGGCTCGGTGGTGGCGAAGATGAAGAGCACGTGAGGCGGAGGCTCCTCAAGGGTCTTGAGGAGGGCGTTGAACGCCTCCCCAGTGAGCATGTGCACCTCGTCGATGATGAACACCTTGTACCGGGCCCCGGCCGGGACGTACGCCACCTCCTCGCGGAGCTGGCGGATCTGGTCCACGCCCCGGTTGGATGCGCCGTCGATCTCCACCACATCCAACGACCGCCCAGCGAGGATACGTCGGCAGGACTCGCAGCGGTTGCAGGGCTCACCGCCTTCGGAGGCGAGGCAGTTGACAGCGCGGGCGAAGATGCGGGCCACCGAGGTCTTACCCACCCCGCGCTGGCCGGCGAACAGGTAGGCGTGGCCGGGCTTCCCCTGGGCCACCGCCCGGCGCAGGGTGCCCGCCACGAGCTCCTGCCCCACGACCTCGGCGAACCGCTGCGGGCGCCACCGCCGGTACAAAGAGAGGTTCGTGCCCTGATCGACCATCAGGACAAGGATACCGATGCTCTCGTGCTCCTGCCACCTTCTCGTACCGGTGCTCGATCCCACCGGGGATGAGGTAGCTATCCCCCAGCTCCACTCGGGTGCAGCTCATCTCCCACCGACAACTTGTCGGTGGATTAGTCTAGGGCGAAAGCTCACCGGCACGGGCCTGGGCGGCGTCGCCCTCGCCGCGAACGGAGGTGGGCTATACTATTCCTAGATCGGTCCAATGGGAACAGCATGATGCGTCCGGTCGATCCGAAGGGCCCGCTTCCGCCCTACCCCGAGTGTGTCCATCCGCACCCTTCTCGCCGTATTGGGGCTTGGGATCAACCTCCTTCCCGGTGCCCGCCGGGTCTTGGCGCCAGAGAGGATCGCCGCCGACGCGCAAGTGGAGGTGACCGCATGCTGAAGCCAAGCAAAGGGCAGAGCGAGACCGCCATGGGCTCGCTCACACAAGGAGGATTGGCATGAAGGCGATGAAGAACAACCGGTACGCGTTCTTCAAGGGGGAGATCATCCCCATCGAGGAGGCCAAGGTCAGCGTCATGGCCTCGGCCCTCCACTACGGCACCGGGGTGTTCGAGGGAATCCGCGCCTACTGGAACGAAGAAGATGAGGAGCTTTACATCTTCCGCCTCCGGGAGCACTTCGCCCGGTTTGTCCGCAACTGCCGCCTTCTGTTCATCGAGCTCCCCTACACCGTCGATCAGCTGTGCGAGGTCACCCTAGATCTGCTCCGCCGCGAAGGATTCAGGACCGATGCTTACATCCGTCCGCTCGCGTACAAGGCGAGCGAGGCGATCGGGGTTCGGCTGCACGACCTGGCCAGCGAGTGCGCGATCTTCGCCATGCCTTTCGGGGACTACATCGGCAAGCCGAACGGGGCACGGGTGATGGTCTCCTCGTGGCGACGGGTGGGCGATAACGCGACCCCGGCCCGGAACAAGATCACCGGCGCCTACGTCAACTCGGCGCTCGCGAAGACCGAGGCGTTCCTGAACGGGTTCGACGACGCGATCATGCTGTGCCAGGATGGGCATGTGTCCGAGGCCAGTGCGGCCAACTTGTTCTTGGTGCGCGACGGCGTCTTGATCACGCCCCCGGTGACCGATGACATCCTGGAGGGGATCACCCGGGCCACGGTGATCGAGCTCGCCCGCGACGCCGGGGTCGAGGTCACGGAGCGCCCGATCGATCGGTCGGAGCTGTATGTGGCCGAGGAGGCATTCCTATGCGGCACCGCCGTAGGCGTGGTGCCCGTGATCGAGGTGGACCACCGCAAGGTCGGGAGCGGCGCTCTGGGTCCTATCTCTACCCACGTGCGCGCCCTGTACGACGCCGCCGTGCACGGCCAAGAACCACGGTACCGCCGGTGGTGCACCCCGGTGTACCGGACGAAGGCCGCCGTGGACACGGGCCGCTGACGGCGGCTAGATCCCGCGTCCGTCCCCGGCAACGCCCAGCCGTTGTCGTCCCCCGGAATTTCTTCCCGCCTTCCGAGCACGGTAGGATGCCCACGGAGGTGATCGGAGTGAGGGAGTTCTCGTTCATCCTCGGGAACAACCTCAGGCCGCTGGTGGAGGTGACGGCGGCGCTCGGCGCGGAGCACGTAAACCTGGAGGGGATCGCGGGTGTGACCGTCCTCGACGAGGGGGTCATCGCCATCGTGACCGACAACCCGGACAAGACCCGCAAGGTCCTCAAGGGGCTGGGGATCGAGTTCGAGGAACGAGAGGCGCTCGTGATGAGCCTCCCCACCAGCCGGGCCAACTCGCCACCCTCCTCGACCGCCTGTCCACCAACGGGATCAACTCTCCTGCTGCGGCACCGTGGAGAAGAACCAGATCGTCACCCCAGACCAGGTGGAACGGACCAAGGCCATCTTGAGGATCCCGTAACCCGGCTGGTCGAGGTCGCGAACATCGGGTGCCGGCCCCACAGGGCGTGCTTCCCCGCGGCGTGCGGAAGGACGGGTCTGGAAGAGTTATCCTTGGTTGGCTTCAACATCGGAAAGGGAACCGTTGGTGCGCATCTTCGTCAGCCTCTTCTTCGCCACGGCGACGGCGCAGATCGGGCTTGGGATCATCTCCCCGATCTTGCCCCTTTACGCGAGGACGTTCTCGGCAAGCGGCCTCGCCATCGGCCTCGTGTTCGCCGCGTTCTCGGCGTCGCGGACCCTGTTCGGCCCGATCCTTGGCCGTGCCTCCGACCGCGTGGGCCGGAAGTCCCTGATCGTCGCCGGACTGGCGTCCTACACCGCGGTCTCGATCCTGTACACCCTGGCAGGGAACCTCTGGCAGCTCGGGCTGTTCCGGTTCCTCCAGGGGATCGCGTCGGTGATGGTCACGCCGCTTGCCCAGGCCTACGTGGGCGACCTCACCCCACGCGGGAAGGAAGGGCAGTACACGAACCTGTTCTACTCGTCGCAGTTCATGGGGATGGCGATCGGGCCCGTTCTCGGCGGCGGGATCGGGGCGGCGTGGTCGTACGAGAGCGCGTTCTACGCGATGGCGGCGCTGAGCATGGTCTCGCTCCTGCTCGTGGTGTTCACCGTGCCCGCCGACCGTCGGCTGCCCGCGGTCTCGCGCCCCTCTCGGATGGCCCCGATCCGTCAGGTGATCGCCCACGACGCGGTGAAGGCGATGATGACCTACGCGGCCACGCGCGGGTTCTGGCGCCAGGCGTTCAACACGTTCTACCCCTTGTACGCGGTGGCGGCGCTCAGCGCGGACGAGGCGAGCATCGGTTTGGTCCTATCGGTGTACATGTTCACCGAGGGGCTCCTGGAGATCCCGTTCGGGTTCTTGGCCGACCGCTATCCGCGCATGCGCCAGATCGTGGTCGGAAGCGGTTGTGCGCCATTGGCCCTGGTGGCGATCCCGTTCGTCGGCTCGACGTGGGGGGTGGTGCTTCTCGCGTTCGCGATGGGGGCATTCTCGGCTCTGGGCCGGGCGTCGCTGGTGGCGATCCGCACCGCGCTCGGGCGCACCTACGGGATGGGAACCCTGGCCGGGCTCCAGGGGAGCGCGTTCGCGTTCGGGCAGATGTTCGGGCCCGTCGTGAGTGGAGCGGTGGTGGACGGCCTTGGGCTAGCCGCCGCGTTCCCGTTCGGAAGCGGCGTGGGCATGATTGGCACGGTGCTGGTCATCGCCTGGATGCGGCGCTGGCTGCGCAAGAACCCGGGCGACGCGGGGGGTGGCTCGGCGTCGCCTGGCGGCGACCCCATCCAAACCGAGCTTGCGAGATCCCAAGGGGCCGGAGGGAGGTGGCGGCGTGTCCGAGCAGGGCCTGAGCACGGCGTACTTCCGATTCTATGCGGAGTTGAACGACTTCCTGCCAGCTGAGCAGCGGCAGCGCACCATTCCCTACAGCTTCCCCGGTGCCCCGGCGGTGAAGGACGCCATCGAGGCCCTGGGTGTGCCCCACGTGGAGGTCGACCTGATTTTGGTGGGCGGGGAGTCGGTGGGATTCTCGCACCGGTTAAGCCCGGGCGATCGGGTGGCCGTGTACCCGATGTTCGAGAGCCTGGACGTCTCCGGCCTCTCCCGGCTGCGAGGGAGGCCGCTCCGACGGCCCACGTTCGTCGTCGACGTCCACCTCGGCAAGCTCGCCCGCCTGCTGCGGCTCCTCGGGTTCGACACCCTTCACACGAACCACTACCAAGACGACGTGATCGTGGCCATCGCCGCGCGGGAGGGGCGGATTCTGCTGACCCGCGATCGTGAGCTCCTGAAGCACAATGCTGTGACCCATGGGTACTGGATTCGCTCCACCCAGCCCGTGCAGCAAGCCCGGGAGGTGGTGCGGCGGTTCGACCTCGCCGGGCAGGTACAGCCGTTCCAGCGGTGCATGGCCTGCAACGGCCTTCTCAAGCCGGTGGCCAAGGCCGAGGTCCTGCCGCGGATTCCGCCCCGGGTCGCGGCGTGGCGGGACGAGTACCTGCTTTGTTCAGGCTGCGGCAAGCTCTACTGGGAAGGCTCGCACTACCCCAAACTGGAGGCGCACATCGCCCAGATCCTCGGGGAAGCGTCGGATCGGGCGGATGGAGGCTGATCGTCTCGATCACCCGCGCCGGGGCCCCACCAGGGCTCGATCACGGCGAGGTCTGGTCAGCGGGTGGGCAAAAGATAGAGGAAGATCGCGAAGTAGTGGCACATGCAGCCAGCGAGCACCATGAGGTGCCAGATCGCGTGGTTGAACGGGACACGTTTCCAAGCATAGAACACGATCCCCAACGTGTATACGACGCCGCCGGCAAGCAGGAGCGCGAGCGCCCCCAATGGAATGTGGGCGAGCACCTGATCAGAAGCCACGACCACCAGCCAGCCCATCACCACGTACGTGACCACCGAGAGCTTGCGCAGCCGCCCGAGAAAGACCGACTTGAACACGACACCGGCGATGGCCATCGCCCACACCACCCCAAGGAGCGTCCAACCCCACGGCCCGCGCAGGCTGATCACCAGGAACGGCGTGTACGTACCGGCGATGAGAAGGTAGATCGCGGCGTGATCCACCACGCGGAAGAACGCCTTCACCCTGCGGTCGCGGAAGCCGTGGTACAGCGTGGACGCGAGGTGGGTGAGGACGAGGGTCGTCCCGTAGATGCTGAGGCTCGCGAGGCGCCAGGGGTCGCCCCCGCGCAGGGCGGCCAGGCTCACGAGGGCGGCGAGGCCGGCGAGGCTGAGGCCCGTCCCCACCGCGTGGGTGACCGCGTTCGCGATCTCCTCGCCCTCCGTGTACTCGGGTAACTCCGGGCTTCTCATGGCAGCATCAACGTTTTCAAGCTCCCTGGAGTCACTATTTTACTGGAATGACACGGTCCATGGCCGTTTCCCCCTTGCGCGACGCGTTTTGACCGGAGTCCAACGCCCGTGTCCCGGCGCGCTCGGACGGATTTCAGGGTTCCGCAAGCGCGACCTCGCTGTAGCCCGATCGGCAGGGAGGCCCGGCGGTGTGCCACAGGCGGCGGGCGTGGAGGTCGATGATCACCGACAGGACCGTGTGGTACTGGGCGTGATCCGGGAAGGCCGGGCTCGGATGGCGGCATACGGAGTCGGGGAAGCCCAGGTGATCGCGGAGGAAGTCCTGCAGGGCCTCCGCAGCAATCGGTCCTTGGGCGGCGGCGTGGCCGAGGAGTTCGGTGAGCCGCGCCTGGCGGAGGTAGGTGGAGTGCCGCTCCTCAGCGAGCGGCTGGACGAGCCCCAGACGCTCTGGGGCCAGAAAATGGTTGGCGTGGACGAGGAAGCCTTGCTGCGGCTCCCACCGCAGGGCCCCGGTCGGGGCGCGCTCCAGGTCCACCGCCGCCCCCTGGCCGGGACGTCCGGCCTGCCCGAGGAGGAAGTTGGCCGATCCAGGAGATCCGTCTGACTCCACCGTTGCCACTGCCTCGTCCAAGGTGCGGGCGTTCAAGACCTGCCAGCACCGCACGTGGAACGGGACACCCTCCCGTTCCCAGCGGTCGAGGTGGGACACGAGGCCGGTCACGCATAGGCCCACCCCGGCCGAGTTGAGCCCGATCTTGCCCCCGGCGATCCCGGCCTCGGTGAAGCACAGGACTGCGAGGTCCTCCCCTCGGATCCGCAGCCACAGCTCGGCCACCCCGGGGAACCAGTCCCAGTTCTCCCCCAGGATCAGGTGTCCCTCCTGGACGTGCTCGGGCAGGGCAGCGAACGCGGTGCACGCGCTCCCGCCCAGCCCCTGGCGCACGAACTCCCCGTAGAAGAGCTCGTACCGGGCGTTGAGCGCCATCAGGGGGAGGAGGGGCAGGCCAGACCCGGCGGCCAAACCGCCAACCATCGCCGCGTAGCCGGAGAACCCCGTCCGGATGCGTTCGAGGTGGACCCGCGCCCGCCGCAGGACCTCGTCCCGCGACAGCCCCAGTTCGTCCCGAAACCGGCGGAAGTACAGGTCTAGGTTGTGCTCGATCAGGGCCTTGGCCCGGCGACCGTGCTCATAACCCACCTCGTACGGTTCGCCGGCCAGGTCGAGGACGGGAACGGCCCTCATCCCGTGCCTGCGAGGCTCTTCTCGAACTCGATCCACGCCGGCTGGCGCACGAACCCAAGCCGAACGTTGATCGCCAGCATCCGCTCGTTGGTGGTGGCATTCCACGTCTTGATCAGCCTGTAGCCGTGGTCCCGCGCGTACTCGATGGTCTTGAGCTTGAGGGCCACCGCCACCCCCCGGCCGCGGTACTCCCGCCGCACCCCGGTCAGGCCCTGATACAGGTGCTCCGGCTCCTCCTTGTTCCGGCTGAGGAAGCTCTCCCCGATGTAGCGGTCCCCGTCCTTGGCCACGAAGTACCCGTCGAGCAGGGTGTTGGGGTGCTCGATGAGGTTGCGTACGAACTCGTCCATGGGTGGGGGCGTGTACGGCGTGTGCGCGGGGACGTCGGCCATCGCCGTGGTGTGGAGATCGTACGCCTTCTCCAGCCACTTCGGGTCCCGCTCCTTCTCCTCGGCCAGGGTGGTGATGGTGATGCCCTCCCGATCCATGCGCTTGGTGTACCCCTGAAACGGGGCGAAGTCAAAGCTTTGTACGTCAAGGCGGGACTCCCAGCTTCGCATCGCCTCGCGGAACCCGCGGTTCTCGAGGAAGGCGATGCTCCCGGGCATCGTCTCCCGGGCCGAGGTGTTGATGAGCACGGCCCCGAGCCCCAGAAGGTCGGCGAGGATCCGGTCATAGAGGAGGGTACCGATCCCCTGCCGTTGGTGGGCAGGGTGGACCTCGACCCACATCCAAAACCGCCCGGGATGGAAGCGGTGGGGCATGTGGTGGTAGACCCCGTGGCCCACGATCCGGCCGGCCACCTCCGCCACGTACCGCCGGAGCACGTACGCGGTTCCCGCAAATTCCCGGATATGGAGAGCGCACATAACGGCCTCTAGCGGTCGCCATCTTAGCCAAGGGCTTCGTCCCCCTCCACCGGAGGGGGGCCGTGGATGCCCCGGTATACGGTGCGCCGGGGAACTCCCAACCGCCGGGCCGTCTCGGCCCGCGCCTCCTTCGGGGTGAGGCCTTGGGCAAGGAGCCCGTGGTAGAGGTCGCGGACGGCCTCCGGGGTGGAGGGTGGGGTTGGCCGAGCGGAACCGATGAGGACCACCACCTCCCCCTTCACCTCCCCGCGGGCCATCAGGGCCGCGTGGACCTCCTGAGCCGTCCCGCGCACGAACTCCTCGTGAAGCTTGGTGAGCTCCCGGGCCACCACCACCGGCCGGTCAGGGTACAGCTCGGCCAGGATGCCCAAGGTGGCCACGATCCGGTGTGGGGAGTCGTAGGCAACCGCGGTGCAGTCCAGGTCCCGAAGGCCTTCCAGTACCCGCCGGCGGGGCCCGATCGGGCGGGGAAGGTGCCCGAGGAACAAGAACCGGTCGGGGGGAAGGCCTGAGGCCACCAGGGCGGCCACCGCCGCGGTGGGACCGGGGATGGGCACCACGGGAATCCCTTCCCGAACACATGCCCGTACTAAGGGATACCCAGGGTCGGAAATGAGGGGGGTCCCCGCATCCGAAACGAGGGCTACATCCTTCCCTTCCCGGAGGAGGCGGAGCACCCCTTCCACCCGCTCCGCCTCCACCCCCTGGTAGAGGCTCGGGGCGAACGGGGTGTGGATGCCGTAGTGGGCGAGGAGCCTCCGCGTGCGGCGGGAGTCCTCCCCCACGATCACGTCCACCTCGCGGAGGATCCGCAGCACCCGCAGGGTCACGTCTTCCAAGTTCCCGATGGGGGTGGAACAGATGTACAGGATACCGGCCACGGCAGATTATAGCTTGCGGTCTTTCCCGAACCGGGCTAAGTTCCTTCTCATGGAGCGGCTGCGCGACCTCAAGGAGCAATTGGAGCGCCTGGAACGGCGGCTGAACCTGGACGCGTTGCGAAAGCGGGTGGCGGTGATCGAGGCGGACATGGCCCGCCCCGGGTTCTGGGAAGACCGGGCGGCCGCCCAGGGCAAGGTCCAGGAGCTGGAGGCGGCCAAGGAGCGGCTGCAGGAGTTCAGGGCGCTCGTGGCCGAGCTCGAGGAGGCCGAGGTCCTGTGGCAGCTGGCGGAAGAGGAAGGGGACGAGGCGGCCAAGGCCGAGGCGGAGGGGCGCCTCACCGCTCTCGCCGAGGCGGTGGAGCGGGCCCGGCTCCAGTTCCTCCTCAGCGGCCCGTACGACCGCAACGACTGCTTCCTCGCCCTCAACGCCGGGGCCGGGGGGACCGACGCCCAAGACTGGACGCAGTTGCTCCTCCGGATGTACACCCGATTTTGCGAACGCAATGGGTTCCAAGTACGGCTGGTGGACGAAACCCCTGGTGAGGAGGCCGGGCTCAAGTCGGCGACCCTGGAGGTGCGGGGGCGGTACGCGTACGGCCTCCTCCGGGGGGAGACCGGAATCCACCGCCTTGTGCGCATCTCCCCGTTCGATGCCGCCCGTCGCCGTCATACCTCGTTCGCCTCGGTCACCGTGACCCCGGTGGTCCCCGAGGAGGACGTGGACATCGCCGAGGAGGACATCAAAATCGATTCGTTCCGGGCCGGCGGCCCCGGCGGCCAGCACATGCAGAAGAACGAGACCGCGGTCCGGATCACCCACCTCCCCACGGGGATCGTCGTGTCCTGCCAAAACGAACGTTCCCAGCACCAGAATAAGCTGACCGCCCTCCGCATCCTGCGGGCGCGCCTGCGGGCCCTCCTGGAGAAGGAGCAGGCGAAGAAGCTCGAGGAACTGAGGGGGGAACTGGCCGACATCGAGTGGGGACACCAGATCCGGTCCTACGTGCTCCAGCCCTACCAGCTCGTCAAGGACCACCGCACCGAGGTCGAGGTGGGGAACGTCGAGAGCGTGCTGGACGGGGAGCTATGGCCGTTCATCTGGGCGTGGCTGGAGAGCGGTAAGGGCTAGCACTCTCGTCACGCATCGCCCTCACGCGTGACGGGTCACCGGTCAAGGTCCGCCGAGGAAGGCGAGGATGCCCTGCAAGATGCCGCGGGCGACCTTTCCCTGGTACAGGGACGAGGTAAGCCGATCGCGTTCCTCGGGGCAGGTGAGGTAGCCCACCTCCACCAGCACCGCCGGGAGCTTGGTGCGGCTGAGGTACAGGGGCTGGGATCGCACGCCGCGGTCGGTGGCCCCGGTGGCGCGTACCAGCGCCTGCTGGACCTCGGCCGCCAAGCGAAAGCTCGGGTCGTCGGGCCGGCGGGTGCTGTCCACCCACGTCTCCACCCCGCAGATCCCCTTGTCCGCGGACGCGTTGGCGTGGATGGACAGGTACAGGGCCGCCCCCACCTGGTCGGCCAGGCCGACCCGGTCTTTCAGCTCGACGTACCGATCGGAGGCCCGGGTCAGGACCACCTCCAGCCGCGGCTCCCACCGGGCGAGGGCAAAGAGGTGCAGGGCAATGGCCAGGTTCACGTCCTTTTCTTTCACCCCGGCCACGACCGCGCCCGAGTCGTGATCACCGTGTCCGGCGTCCACCACCACCACGACCGCGCCCGGTCGGGTGAGGGGTTGGCGGAGGCTTCCGGTGAGGCCGAGGGTGAGGAGGAACAGGATCACCACCAGGACCAGCACGTGCAGCCGCGGCATGGCCCGATGCTACGGGGGCCATGGCGAGCCTGCCAGGCGGGGTGTCCGCTCTCCGGCGTACCCGTGTGGGGACGGGGGTGGAAAGGGTGCTCTTGACGGGGAGGGTGAGCCGGGGTAGAGTTTCAGTTTGAAAATGAGTATCGATTTTTGCTGGCGATCGCTGGACGCCCTCCCCCCCGGCCAGCCGGGGCGGGTGGTGGCCATCGGCGGCGGCCGGGGCCTCGCCCTGCGCTTGCGCAGCTTGGGCATCCGCCCCGGGGCAGTGGTGCGCACGGTGGCCCAGGGCCCCTGGCGGGGGCCGGTGCTCTTGGAGGTGGACGGATGCCGGGTCGCCCTCGGCCGCGGCATCGCCCGCCGGATCTTCGTCCAGCCTCTGCCGTGAACGTCCGTCGCATCGCCCTCGTCGGCCAGCCCAACTCCGGAAAATCCACCCTGTTCAACGCCCTCGTGGGCTGGCGCGCCGTGGCCTCCAACTTCCCCGGCACCACCGTGGAAATCCTGCGGGGAGGGTCCCACATGGCCGGCCAACCAGTGGAGGTCGTGGACCTCCCCGGCACCTACTCCCTGTCCTCCGGCGACCGGGCCGAGGAAGTGACCCGGGCCTTCCTCACCTCCGGCGAAGTGGACGCCGTAGTCCACGCGATCGACGCGTCCCTCCTCTCCCGGTCCCTTGAGCTTACCCTGGAGCTCGCCGAACTGGCGATCCCAATGGTGCTGTGCCTCAACATGATGGACGAGGCACGGCGCAAAGGCGTCGCCGTCGACCAGGAGAAGCTGGCCCAGCTCCTTGGGGTACCGGTGGTGGCCACGGTGGCCACCCGGGGGGTAGGCCTCCCCGCCCTCCTCGCCGCCCTGCCCAACGCCCGTCCCGCCAACCCACCCCGCTATTCGGCCGACGTGGAGCAAGCGTTGACCACAGTGGAGAACGCCTTGGCCTCCGTCCATACCGGCCTTCCCCCGAGGTACATGGCGATCCAGGCCCTGGCTGGAGCCCCACTCCCAGACGTCCCCCCCGCGGCCACGGCCCAAGTCCACGCGGTGCGGGAGGCCCTGGCCCGAACCCGGGGCGAGGACCCCGCCCTCGTGCTCGCCGACGAACGCCACGCCCAAGCGGTGCGCACCTTCGAGGCCGTGGCCCAGGTGACCCACGCCCACCTGGACTGGCGGGACCAGGCCGACTCGGTCCTCATGCACCGCTACCTGGGCTACCCCATCCTGGGGTTGGTCCTGTTCGCCCTGTTCTGGATCGTGTTTCAGGTGGGGAGCACCCTGGAGAGGCTCCTCCGGGAACCCCTTTCCGGGCTGACCGAGGCGTTGGCCGGGGCGGTGGGGCCGGGGGCATGGGGGCAGGTGGCGGTGGGGGCGATGGAAGGGCTGTGGGCCGGGCTCGCCCTCGTGCTCCCCTACCTCGTGCCGTTCCTTCTCCTCCTCGCCCTCCTCGAGGACGTGGGGTACCTGCCCCGGGCCGCGTTCCTCCTGGACGGGCTCATGCACCGCATGGGCCTGCACGGCAAAAGCGTGATCCCGTTCCTCCTCGGCTACGGCTGCTCGGTACCGGCGGTCCTGGCCACCCGGATCCTCGAGGACGATCGGGACCGTCTGGTCACCGCGGCGCTCGCGGTGATGGTGCCCTGCGCCGGTCGGGCCATCGTGGTGTTTGGGCTCGTGGGCCGGTTCATGGGCCCGCTTGTGGCGTTGGGGTTGTACCTCCTAAACGCCGCGGTGATCGCCGTTTCGGGCACACTGCTCCGGCGGTTCCTACCGGGGATGGGGCCTGGGTTGATCCTGGAAATCCCCCCCTATCGGCGGCCGGGGGGCCGCACCACCTTGGGCAAGGTGTGGCTGCGGCTGCGGGATTTTGTGGCCGTGGCCTGGCCCCTCCTCGTTGGGACGAGCGCCGTGTTCGCCCTGGCCGAGGCCCTGGGATGGGCAGGGGGCCTGAACGCCGGTGTACGGTTCCTCACGTGGCCGCTGGGCCTGCCCCCGGAGGCAGGGGTGCCCCTCGTGTTCGGCCTCCTCCGTAAAGAGCTCTCCCTCGTGATGCTCACCCAAGCCTTTGGCACGGCCGACCTCTCCGCCGTCCTTGCTCCAGGGCAGATGGTGATCTTCACTGTGTTCGTTCTGTTCTACATGCCGTGTGTGGCCACCTTGGCCGCCCTGGGGCGGGAACTGGGGCCCCGGCGCACCGGCCTTGTCTTCCTCGGCACCACCGGGGTCGCGCTCCTCGTGGGGCTTCTCCTTCGGGGCTTGGCGTCCCTGGCCTAGTTCGGGGTGGGGTTGGGACGGCGGCGTTTGGGGGAGAAGACCGTGGCCAGGGCGAACCCGGTCGCCGCCACCAGGGCGATGGACGCCCCCGCCGGGAGGTCCAGGGCCAGCGACACCCCAAGACCCCCGAGGGCGAACAGGGCCCCAAGGATGGGAGAGAGGACGAGGAGCTTTTTCATGTCCCACACGAGCTGGCTGGCCGCCGAGGCCGGGAGCATGAGGAGGGAGTAGACCAACATTCCCCCCACGAGCTTCAGGGACACCGCCACCGCCGCGGCAATCAAAAACAGGATCAGCCACAGGTACGGGCGGGCCGGAACTCCCGCCTCCTCGGCCAGCCTCCGCTCGAGGAGCACGGAGAGGACCTCCCGGCGAAAGAGACCGATGAAGAGGGCGCTCCCCCCCAGGACCCCGGCGAGGAGGGCCACGTCGCGCCAGCCCACCCCAAGGAGGCTCCCCCAAAGGAGGGACAGGGCCGGGGAGGCCATGGCCTCGCCGGGGGCCAGGGCCAGGAACACGAACCCCAAGGCCATGGTGAGGGGGAAGGCCACCCCCAACACCACCTCCGCCGGAAGCCGGGTGTACTCTGCCGCCGGCCCGAGCAGGGCCGCCACCGCCAGGGCGAAGAGGAGGGACAGCACCACCGGGGGCACGGGAACGAGGAGGGCCAGGGCGGCCCCGGCGAACGCGGCGTGGGCCATGGCGAACCCCACCGACGAAAGCTGAAGCCTCAGGGCGCATACCCCGAGGAGCCCGGACAGCCCACCCGCGAGGACGCTCCCCACAAGACTTGGGAGGATCAAGCCCCACATGGCAGGGGCCGCTCCCAAAGCTCCTCCAGGCAGAAAGGGAGGGAAGAAAGCTCGGAAAGCTTCCCCTCTCGCATGAGGAAGGCCCGATCGGCCTCGGAGAGGAGGACGTCCTCGTGCAGGACGGCGAGCACGGTCATCCCCTCCCCCCGGAGGGCGAGGATGGCCTGGGCGAGGTCGGCCCGGGCCGCGGGGTCCAATGAGGAAAACGGCTCGTCCAGAAGCAACAGAGCTGCCTCCTTCGCGAACGCCCGGGCGAGGAGGGCCTTGCGCTGCTGCCCCCCGGAGAGGTGGCCGATGGGCCAGCCTGCCTTGTCCGCGAGGCCGAATGCGGTCAAGGCCTCGCGGGCGCGCTCCTGGTCCCGGCGCGGCAGGCGCTGCCAGGGGCGGAGGCGGCCGAACCGGCCCATCATGACCACGTCCCGGGTGAGGTAAGGGGTGTCCGGGGGGAAGACCAGGTCCTGGGGGAGGTAGGCGACGCGGCGCCGCAGGGCCGGGCCGGCGGCCCTTACCTCGGCCCCGAACACGCGCACCGATCCGGCCTGATAGGGGAGGAGGCCCAGGATCACCTCGAGCAACGTGGTCTTGCCCGCCCCGTTCGGGCCCACCACCACGCCGAGTTCCCCCTGCCCCAGGGTCAAGGAGACACCGATGATGGCGGGCCGGTCCGCCCCGGCGTAGGCCGCCGCAACGTCCCTCAGCTCAAGGGCGGGCTCTCCCACGTGAACAGCTCCTCCACAGGGGCAGAAAGGATCCACTCCACCTGGTCCTCGGTGGCCCCCCCATCGAGGAGGGCCCGCGCCACCTCGTCCCGCAGGGCGATGCGAACCGCGTGGTCCCCGCTCACGAACCGGGCCGCCGGACGTCCCCCTTCCCGCACCGCGAGGTTCCCCTTCCCAGCGGTGCAGCCGGTCGCGATCTGTAGGCCGTCCACAAGGCAGGAAACCGGGGGCTTACCCCCCGTTTCGGCCTCCGCCCGGATCCCGGTGAACCCCGAAGAGCGGAGGAGCCGGAGGGCCAAAAGCCCCATCCGGATCCCCACGGCCAAGAACGGGCCCCGGTGGCCGTGAAGCCTGGCCCCGAGTTCCCAGAGCTCGCGGGGGTCGACGGTGGGATCGAGGGCAAGCCACTTCATGGCCGCTCCCGCACCGTTTGCACCGCGGCGAACACGGCTTGGGCGTTGACCTCCAGCATGGATACGAGATCCCCCGCCCCGGGAATGGCCCCGGGGAAGTTGGTGAGGACCACGTGCACCGCCCCGAGAACGTAAGCGAGGCGGGCCCCAAAAGAAGTCCCGGACTGCAGGTTGTCGATCACGAGCAAAACCCCGGCCTTCCGCCCTGCGGCCGCAAGCTCAGAAAGGTCCCGCAAGGTCAACCTTTCCTCAGGGGGGTAGGTGGCCACCACCGTGAGCCCAAGCCACTGAGCGAAGTCGGCCTGCCACTGCATCACGATCGCCGGGACCTCGGCTAAACCGAGCTCCTGGGCCCGGCCGAGGATTGCGGCGGCCACCGCCGAGAGATCGGAGAGGAACCTCTCCAGCCGCTCCGCGAAGTACTCGGCTCGCTCGGGGCGGAGCTCGGTGAGGGTTTGGGCCACGGCCCGGACCTTCTCGGCAAGGAGTTCGGGAGTGTTCCAGGCCCCCTTAAGCCCGAGGACCTTGGCCCCGGGGTTCACGTTCCCAAGGAGCCGCTCCAGCCAAGGCTCGATGCCGTGGTAGAGGACGAGCTCCGCCCTGGCCACGGCCAGGAGGTCGCTGGGCCTGAGGTCGTAGTGGGCCGGACAGAACCCGGCGGGGATGAGGGTGGTCACCGTGACCTCCTCACCGCCCACGGCCTGGACCAGGTCCCCGAAAACCACGGACGTGGCCACCACGGCAAGGGGTTGGCCGAAGAGGGGAACGGCGAGGGCTAAGACCGAGAGAATCGCAAGGCGCATAGGTCGCATGGTTCCTCCTTGTAGCACGAATTTGAATTTCGTGCCACCAATGGTACTATGGACGGCGCGGGGGTCAAGGGCGCGGGCCAAAGAGTGCCGTCCCCAGGCGGACCATGGTCGCCCCCTCTTCGACGGCGATCTCCCAGTCCTGGGACATCCCCATGGACAGGACCTCCATCCGCACCCCAGGGATCCCCTCGGCCCGGAGGGCCTCGAACAGCCGGCGCATGGCCCGGAAGTGGGGACGGGAGTCCTCGGGCCGCTCGGGGGCAGGGGGGACGGCCATGAGCCCGCACACCCGCAGGTGGGGGAGACGGACCAGGGCCTGCACGAACTCGGGCACCGCCTCGGGCAGGACCCCTGCCTTCTGGGGCTCGCAGCCCACGTTCACCTGCACGAGCACGGGAAGGGTGGCTCCCCGCGGGGCGAGAACCCCCTCCAGCTTCTCCGCAAGAGGAAGGGAGTCCACGGTCTGGATCCAGTCGAAGGTGTCCAGGGCCCGGCGGGCCTTGTTGCGCTGAAGGGGGCCGATCATGTGCCACGTGGCCGGCTCGGGGATGGCCCGGCGCTTTCCTTCCGCCGCCTGGACGTAGTTCTCCCCGATGTGGGCGATCCCAGCCCGGATCGCCTCCCGCACCTCCGCAGCGCTCCGCCCCTTCGCGGCCGCCACCACCGTCACCCCAGGGGGGACCCGCCGCAGGATCTCCTCACACCTCCGCGCTACGTCCATCGGGCGATCGCCGGCGATTGTAGCCCCCCCTGTTCCCCTCCGCCCTCCGGGTGCTCCTCCCTTCGTCGGGGTCAGGGTGAGGGGAAAAGAAAAGGGGCCGGGACTCGTCCCGGCCCCCTGTTCCCAAAAGATCAGTACACGACCGGACCACCCGGGCCGGTGAACAGGCCGAAGATGGGATCGGGTGTGTTCTCCCACCAGTCGGGCCACCCCCAAGACGGGCAGAAGCCGCCCGCGGGCACCGTGTACGGCCCGTACACCTCGGTGACCCCGTTCTGGACCACGGTGACCGTCGCGTGGGCTCCGACCACGGGCGAGCCGGCCCCGGCGTCCACCACGTACCCTTCGATCACCCCGGTGGGCACGGCGGGGATGAAGAGACGCCCGGAGAGGGTCAGGATCCCGAGGATCACCCCGCCCAAGATCGCCGTGTTCCAACGCGTCATTGGCCCACCTCCCTAGAACGTGAGCACCCAGCCCACGCTGAGGCCCATGTCCCCACCCACCTCAGCGGTGAATGAAGTGGTCACCGTGAGGTTCTGCAGGACGGGGACCGCCGCCTCGGCCACAAACCGGGACAGCCCGAACAGGGTGCCCGCGGGCTTGAAGTACAGGCCAACATCCAGGGAGTACCGACCACCGCAGCAGCCCGGACCACAGAACCCAAGCTTCAGGTACTCGAACTCGCCGTCCTCACGCACGTCCTCATCCAAGATCTCCTCGACCTTGGCCACGTTGAATGCGGTCAGGAACTCGGCGTAGCCGCACCCCCCAAGCTCACAGCGGGCCTTGAACCCGTAGATCTCCAGGCCCCGCCAGGTGTGGTCCGTGAACACCGCGTCCCCGTACACCTGGAAGCACGCCTCCCCAACGCCCTCCCACTTGGGCTCAACCGCCACCGTCTTGCCGATGGTGGTGAACTTGGCGGAGGCGTCGAAGCTGATCCCGCAGCAGATGGGAAAGCCACGCGCCACCACCTCGAGGTAGTCGAACCCTTCCTCCTTGGTGAACGCAAACCCCAGGTCGAGGGTCACCCCGCACCAGAACGGAACTTCCTCCGCCGTGAGCTCGGCGTAGGTGAACTGGAACCCACCCGGGAACGGGTCCACGGGGAAGGTCTTCTCGTAGGCGCCCAGACAGGAGATCACGCAGTCCTGGAGGCGGGCCCCGATCCCCACCACGGCCCCCACCGTAAACCCGCCGAGGTCGCGTTCCGCCGCGACCACCATCCCACCCGCCGGCCCCCCGAAGTACCCGGGGATGGTAGGGCCCACCATCGCCGAATAGAAACTGAAGTCCGTGCCGGCGATGGGGAGGGTTACCTGGCCCAAGGAGTACAGGAAGGCCGGGGCCCAAAGAGGAGGGTCCACTCCACCGTAGCCGAGGCCAGCATGCCCGCCACATCCAGGCTCTGCCACACCCAGCCGTCGGACCCGAACCACTCCCCCTTCCCCCCACCCGCCAGCCCGCCACCGTCCCGCTCAGCTCAAGTGCGGTGGAGGCCAGGCCCAAGCTGGGAAGGAGATCCACTGTGCCCGACCAGGTCCCGCTCACCCCTTGGCCCACCACGGCACCGGAAAACGCCGATATCAAAAGGAATTGTCCCTTTGCGCATTGTGCCTCCCCTTCCTCGCAGGGGGATGAAGGAACTCGGTCCCTGTCCCAAGACCATCTCCTTTCCTTGGAACTTGGTCGGAGTATGGGAAGCCCGGAGCCCACCCGTCAACTCGATCATCTCTCAGGAAGTAATCGCGGCCATTCTGACCATGAGAGCACGGAAAAACTGCAACCCCATCGGGTCCGGGACCAATGTCCCCCCATTGGCGCGTCGGGTTGGGTTGCTTACCATAGACCTGCAATGCACGAGGCCATGTTGTGGGAGCCGGCCGGGGAAGGACGGGTGCGGTGCAAGCTCTGCGCTCACCGGTGCCTGATCCCTGACGGAGGGCGGGGGATCTGTGCGGTTCGGGAGAACCGGGGCGGAACGCTCCATACCCTGGTGTACGGGTGTCTTGTCTCGCAGGACCTCGATCCCATCGAGAAGAAGCCCCTGTTCCACTTCCTCCCCGGGGCGCCGGCCCTGTCCATCGCCGCGGTGGGGTGCAACTTCCGCTGCGACTTCTGCCAGAACCACCACATCTCCCAATACCCCCGGGAGCACGGGGGCCGGATCCTCGGGGAGCCGGTGGCCCCGGAGGAGGTGGTGCGGGCGGCCAAGGCCGCCGGGGCCCGGGTCATCGCCTACACCTACACCGAGCCCACGGTGTTCTTCGAGATGTGCCACGAGACCGCACGTCTGGCGGCGGCGAATGGCATCCGCAACGTGTTCGTGTCCAACGGGTACCTCACCCGGGAGGCGGCGGAGACGATCGCCCCCTACCTCTCCGGGATCAACGTGGACCTGAAGAGCTTCTCGGGCGAGTTCTACCGCCGCCACTGCGGGGCGACCCTCCAGCCGGTGTTGGACACCATTGCCCAGATGGTGGCCCAGGGGATCTGGGTCGAAGTGACGACCCTGGTCATCCCCGGTTGGAACGATTCTGAGCAGGAGCTGCGCTGGATCGCGGAGTTCCTCTTCGGGATCTCCCCGGACATCCCGTGGCACGTATCCCGGTTCGTGCCGGCCTACCACGTCCACGACCGACCACTCACGCCGGTGCCTACCCTCCGCCGGGCGCGGGACCTCGGCCGAGAGGTGGGCCTGCACTACGTGTACCTGGGGAACGTGCCCGGGGAGGGGGAGGACACGCAGTGCCCGTCCTGTGGCCGCGTCCTCATCCGCCGGTACGGGTTCCAGGTGTTGGAGAACGCCGTTTCCGACGGGCGTTGTCCGAGCTGCGGTGAGGCCATCCCCGGGGTGTGGGTCTAGCCCCCACAACCCCTAACGCTGGCAGCAGGGGCAGAAGTAGGTGCCGCGGCCGCCGAGGATCACCCGCTGGATCGGGGTCCCACAGGTCGGGCACGGCTCCCCCTCCCGGCCGTACACGGAGAGCTCAACCGCGAACCCGCCCGGCTCCCCGTTCGGCCCCTGGTAGACCCCATCGGGAAGCGTCGTCCCGGCCTCGGCCAGGGCCGCCTGGAGCACCTCCGGGATCGCGTTCGTAAGGCGCCTGGCCTCGGCGGGCTCGAGCCCGCCCGCCGGCCGGCGGGGGTCGATCCCCGCCCGGAACAGGATCTCCGCTGCGTAGATGTTCCCGATCCCCGCGATCTTCCGCTGGTCCATGAGCCAGAGCTTGATCGGCATCCGGCTCCCCTTGAGCGCTGTGGGAAGCCAGGACAAATCCCCGAACGGCTCCGGGCCGAGGTCTCCCTTGAACTCCCGCACCACCTCAGCTGTACCCAGGCGCCGCGGATCCACGAGGTACACCTCCCCATCCGGAAACCGCAGGGCCAGGCGCACCCGCCCCTCCGGCGCGGACGCGCCCCACGCCAGGCGCCCAGACATGCGCAGGTGGATCACGAGCAGCCGGTCCCCGAGGTCGAACAGGGCGTACTTCCCCCGCCGGGCGAGGGCTCGCACCTCGACCGGGAGATCGAGGGCGGGCCGGACGTGGGCGAGCTTCGGGTCGTGGGCCTCCACGGCGAGGAGGGTCTTCCCCTCCACCACGGGCCGCAGCCCCTGGACCATCGTCTCCACCTCAGGGAGCTCGGGCATTCGCAGTCTAGGACGCCGCGCCCTTGAACACCGGCTCGCCAGCAAGGAAGGTCATGTCCACGCGAATCCCCGACCACGGGGAAGTCTGCGGGTCGGCGGACAGCACCACCAGGTCCGCCCACTGCCCGGGCGCGATGCTCCCCAGCCCCCCCTCGGCAAACGCGGCATACGCCGCCCCGTGGGTGTACGCGCGCAGGGCCGCTTCCAACGGGAGCCGCTGCACCGGATGGGGCGGGTCGAGGACCGCGCCGATGCCGTACAGGGGGCCCATCGGCATCCCGTCGGAGCCGAACGCGAGGGGAATCCCCCGCTCAACCACCCAGGCATGGGGGTCGATCCGGGCGTCGCGCTCCGGCCCCAGGCGCTCCTCGTACATCTTCCCCGGGCCGGACCACTGGGCCACGAAGTTGGGCTGCATAGACGCGATCAGCCCCAGGCCGCTCATGCGGTCCAGTTGCTCCGGCGTGGCCAGCTCCAGGTGCTCGACCCGATGGCGGTCGTGGGCGCCGACCGCGCTCAACCGCGCCGCAGCCAGCACCTCCTCCACCGCCCGGTCGCCGATGGCGTGGATCGCCACCTGGAGCCCAGCGTCCATCGCTCTCTTCCACCGCTGGGCCAGCTCCGCCCGCCCCAGGAGCACCCGCCCGTGCCCCATCTCACCCCGGTACGGGTCCTGGAGGGCGGCGGTGCGGGCGCCGATCGACCCGTCGACGAACGCCTTCACCCCCATCACCCGCAG
This sequence comes from Candidatus Acetothermia bacterium, assembly GCA_024653305.1. NCBI lineage: Bacteria > Candidatus Bipolaricaulota > Candidatus Acetothermia bacterium. Next base: position 59,706 of record JANLFW010000004.1, read on the forward strand.
CAGCGGCGAGCCGAACCCGGTGCGCACCCCGAGCGCCTGCAGGGCCGGGAGCTGCTCGAGCGGCAGGTACAGGAACGTCCGCGTCCGCAAGAGCCCGCGCCGCTCGGCGATCTGGTACACGGGGAGATCGGCGGCGCCCGCCATGTCCGCCACCGCAGTCACCCCCAGGGACGCGGCGTATTGACACGCAGCGGCCACCGCCTCCACCAACGTCTCCCGCTCCGGCCGCACCGCAGAGGTGAGCTCCCACGCTGCCTCCTCCCACAGATGCCCCCGGTCCCGGTCCACGAACTCCCCTTCCGGCCGGGGGCAGCGGGCGAGGGCCAAGGTGTTGCAGGCCACCAGGTGCCCGTCCACCCGCACCGCGCAGCAAGGTTGGCGCGGCACGGCCCGGTCGAGGTCGCCCCGTTCCAGGTACCGGCGCTCCGGCCACCGCGATTCGTCCCAGCCGCGGCCCACCACCCACTCCCCGGGGCGGGCCTTGGCCGCCTCCCGCAACCGGTCCACGGCCTCGGAAAGCGACCGGGCGGAACCAAGGTCCACGTAGAACGTGCGTTCCAAGCCCACCCGGACGAAATGGGTGTGGGCATCGAAGAACCCGGGGAGAAGGGCCCGCCCGTGCAGGGGGATGACCCGCGTGGCCGGGCCGCGCAGGCGTAGGATCTCTTCGCTCCGCCCCACCGCGGCGATGTGCCCGCAGCGGACGGCCACCGCATCCGCCCCTGCCTCCCCACCGAGGATCGATCCCCCGTGTAAGATCAGCTCGGCCGCCATGGCTCAGGCCATTATAGTCGGGGGTGTCGTCCGCCCGGGAGAGGAGGTAGGATAGGGCCGTGGACACGAAGGTGCTTTCCGCGGACGCCCTCGGGATCGCCGCCGCGGCGGAGATCATCCGGGCTGGGGGATTGGTGGCCTTCCCCACCGAAACCGTGTACGGCCTGGGGGCGGACGCCCTGTCCGCCGAGGCGGTGGCCCGGGTCTTCGCGGCCAAGGGGCGGCCCCGGTTCGACCCGATCATCGTCCACGTGGCCGCCCCCGAGGAGGCGGAGGGGCTATGGGCCGCCGTGCCCCCACTAGCGCGGGAACTGATGACCCGGTTCTGGCCCGGTTCCCTGACCCTGGTCCTCCCCAAGACCCCCCGGGTTCCGGAGGTCGTCACCGCCGGGCTTCCCACGGTGGCGGTGCGCATGCCGGCCCACGAGGTGGCCCTGGAGCTGATCCGCGTGAGCGGACGCCCCATCGCCGCCCCCAGCGCCAACCGGTTCGGGCGCCTCTCCCCCACCCACCACGAGGCGGTCCTCGCCCAGCTTGGGGGGGCGATCGATGCCGTGCTCGCCTGCGGCCTAACCCCGGTCGGGGTCGAGTCCACCGTGCTGTCCCTGGTGGACGATCCCCCGCGGGTCCTGCGCCCAGGGGGTACCCCCCTGGAGGCCCTGCGGGAGGTGATCCCAAACCTCCGGGTGAACCCGCCCCACGGGCCGTCCGCATCGCCGGGAACCCTCCCCCGCCACTACCTCCCCACGACCCCCCTCTACCTCCTCGAGCCCGGCCCCCCCGAGGATGGAGAGGGCATCGATCGCATGCGCTGTGGGTTCCTCGCGTTCCGGGATGGGTGGCACGGGTTTGGCCGGGTGGAGGTGCTGTCCCCGCGGGAGGACTTGGTGGAGGCGGCGGCCCACTTCTTCTCGGCCCTGCGGGCCCTGGACGAGGCGGGCCTTGCCGCCATCGTGGCCGAGCCGGTGCCGGAGGAGGGCCTCGGGGTGGCGATCATGGACCGGCTGCGACGGGCCGCATCCGGCCGGGCCCGCCTGAGCGAGCGGCACGTGTGGCCCATGCGAAAGGAAGGAGGATGCCCTTGAGAGGGAAACGGGTGGCGGTGCTCGTGGCCGACCTCTACCAGGAGCTGGAGTTCTGGTACCCCTATCTCCGGCTCAAGGAGGAGGGGGCGAAGGCCGTGGCGGTGGGGCCGGAGGCGGTGGAGTACAAGAGCAAGCTCGGCTATCCGGCCAAGGCGGAGCTGGCCGCCAGCATGGCCCGGGCCGAGGACTTCGACGGGGTGATCATCCCCGGCGGGTACGCCCCGGACCACATGCGGCGGAGCAAAGAACTGGTGGAGTTCGTGAGAAAGATGGCGGAGGCCGGGAAGCCGGTGGCCGCGATCTGCCACGGAGGGTGGATGCTCTGTTCGGCCCGGGTGGTGAAGGGCAAGAAGGTAACGAGCGTCGCCGCGATCCGCGATGACCTCGCGAACGCCGGCGCCACCTGGGTGGACGAGGAGGTGGTGGTGGACGGGAACCTCATCACCTCCCGGGTTCCCAGCGACCTCCCCGCGTTCATGCGCGCCATCCTCACCGCCCTCGCCGCGTAGCCGCCCACCCGGGCCGAACGGCCAGGGATCCCGTTCGCAGCTGCACCGTCCTCCGTTTGCGGTCGACCGCCCGGGCGCCCAGGCGTCACCCCCGGGGAACCTGGACCTCGATCCGGACCACCGACCGCTGGACCGCTTGGACGACCTCGGCCGGGGAGAGCGCCACTCCTTGCGACGACGCCACGGGGGGCAGGCTGATCCCACGACCGGCGAGCCATACCCGGGCCAAGTTCACGGACACGGCAAACCCGGCTTCCTGCCCGCCACCGGTCGACAGGTTTCCGGCCACGACACCCACCACCTCCCCGGACGCGTTCACCAGCGGCGCCCCGCTATACCCGGCCCGAAACGGGTCGCGCACGGCGAGGAGATCGGTGAGCACCGCGTCCTCGGGGCCGATCGCCCGCCACCCGACCCCGAGGACCTCGGTGGTGAGGGCCGTCGGCCACGCCCTTCCCTCTGGGTACCCGATGGCGGTGACCTCGTCTCCGATGTGAACGAAGTCCGAGTTGCCCAGCACTGCCCGCGGCATCGGGCGGGCCCCCGCCACCGCAACCACCGCCAGGTCATGATCGGCAGTCGTGGCCACCACGGCGGCCCGATAGCGTCGCCCTGCCCACTCCACCGTCACCTGTCGAGCCCCGCGGACGACGTGGGCCGCGGTGAGGATGTACCCGGCCTCACCGATCACGAACCCGGTCCCGGACCCCACCCGTTCCTGGAGATAAAGTCCGGGTACGAACGCGACGAGGAGGGCCCCGGCCACCACCAGGACCAACACGGGCACCCACCACCGGCGCGGCCGGGGCGGGGCCTCGGGTTCAGCCCACGGTTCCTCGAACGGATCCGGTGTTCCGTCGTCCAGCGGAGATCCGATCACGCCACTCCCTCGACACAGGGGCAGATGAGAGAACCCGCCTTGGGCCAGTCGGAACGCGCGCCCGGCCGCACCGGGCCTTGACCGGGCGGGTCACTTCCGGCGTCGGTGCCGCCCTCTCCGGATCTTCCGGCACCGCCTGGGTCGGGCTTCTGGGGTCAGGAGCCCGCGCAGGAGCCGGCGGTACCCCTCCGCCCCCTTGGCCAGGTCGGCCACGGGGATGCGTTCGTCCGGCTGGTGGGCGAGGGCCTCGTCTCCCGGCCCGTAGCCCACGGTGGGGATGCCCCGCCGGCCGCACGACTCCACTCCGTCCGTGGAGAACCGCCACACCCGCAGCGGAGGCTGCGAGAGCGCCGCCCACGCCCGCTCCACCCACGGGTGGCTCGGGTCCATCCACCACGCGGGGAAGAAGTACTGGGCGGTGAGCTTCTCCCCGGTGTACGCGGTGAGCTCCCCCTGCTCCACCAAGGCCTTCACCCCCAGCTCCTCGTAGTCGGCGAGCACCGAGTCCGGGGTCTCCCCGCGCACGATGCGCCGGTCGACAAGGGCCCAGCACCGGTCGGGGACCAGCGGACCGCAGGTGGGGGTGCCCACGGCGACCACCGTCGCCGACCCCCGGCCGAGGACCGGGTCCTCGGGCAAGGGGACGGCCAGGGCGTAGGGCAGGGCGTCCACCATGCGCTCGATCGCGTTCTCCCCGAGCTCGGGCATCGCGGCGTGGGCGGTGCGGCCGGGGGCCTCCAGGCGCAGCACGGCCCGCCCCCGGTGCCCGACCCCTAGGCGCAAATCCGTGGGCTCGCCGAGCACCACCAGGTCGGGGCGGCTCACCCCGTCCAGCACCCGTGCCAGCACTGTCCCCTCGGCGGTCTCCTCGTGGGGCACGTACACGAGGAGGAGCGTCCCCTGCAGGTCGCGGGCCGCGGCTGCCGCCCCGGCGACCTGGGCGGCGATCGCCCCCTTCATGTCCACCGCCCCACGGCCGTATAGCATCCCATCGGCGATCTCCGCTCCAAACGGGGGATGGACCCAGGCCCCCGCATCCCCGGGGGGCACGTTGTCCAGATGGCCCTCGACCATCACCGTCGGCCCGTCCCCGCGGGAGAGCTTTCCCACCACCGTGCCGAACGGACCCCGTTCGGCCTCGCAGAACGTGCGGAGGACCCGGAGCAGGTGCTCCGCCACCGCCCCCTCTTCTCCGGAGGGGCTGGGAATGCGCACCAGTTCTTGAGCTAGCTCGATAGGATCGATCATGTCAGATGGATCTCCACGATGTCCTTGTCCTGGACCACGTGGTCCAGGGGGACATGTTGGCCATCAAACCGGCCCGAGCCCCACAAGCGCACGTAGCGCAGCCGACTTACGAAGTCCTTGTGGATCTGGTCTACCACGTCGAGGATCGTCGCCCCCTCCCTGATCGTGTACGGCTTGCTCAGGTCCGGCGGCTGACCAGGCTTTTTCATGTACACCCGCACCACCCCCGCCACCTGGAAGATGGCCCGCCGCAGGTCCTCCAGGCCTTCCCCGGTCACGGTGGACGCTGCCGCTGCCGGAAACCGGCCGACGGCCCACTCCCGGAGCTCGCCCGCCCGGGCCGGAGCCAGGTCGGCCTTGAGCCCGATCGCCAGCGCCCGGCGCTCCACCGTCCGCCAGTCCACCTGGCGGCTGGCCCCTGCGGTGACGCGGATGTGGTGCTCCGCGAGGCGCGCAACGACCTCCTCCGCCTCCTCTTTCCACTGCGCGGAAGACAGGTCCACACACAGCGCCACCACGTCGGCCAGGCGGATGAGCCCATACACCCACCCTTTCGTGTACTCCCGGGTGATGGGGGGCAGGTCCACGAGCTGGATCTGGATGTCCTCGAACTCCATCATCCCCGGCAGGGGCTGGAAGGTGGCCATAGGGTAGGGGGTGATGAGTGGGGTGGCGTTGGTGAGCGCGGCGAGAAGGGAGGACTTCCCGGCGTTGGGCGGCCCCACCAGGGCCACCTGGGCCGCGCCCTCCCGGTCCATGTGGTACGTGACCCCGCCCTTGCCGGACCGGCGCCGCCCCTCCGCCTTCTCCTTGAGCTTGGCGATGCGGCGCTTGATGTCGGCCTGCATCTTCTCTGTCCCCTTGTGTTTGGGGATGGTGGCCAACATCTCCTGGAGCGCGTCCAGGCGCTCGTCGTCCGTCTTGGCCCGGTTGAAACGGTCCCGGGCGGCGATGAACTCGGGATTCAGGTTGGCCGGCATCGTCCTCTCCCATCTAAGGAGTGTAACGACCGGAAGAATTGGGTTCTAGCATCCGGACCTTCGGGCCGGTATAGTTGACCACCATGGCCAACCGAACCTGTGCGATGCTTGGGATCCGGTACCCCGTGTTCCTCGGGGGCATGGCCCACGTGGCCCGCGCCCCGCTCGTGGCTGCGGTGAGCGAGGCCGGCGGCCTGGGGATCCTCGCCAGTGGGGGCCTACGTCCGGAGGAACTGGAGCGGGAGATCGCCGAGGTCCGCCGTCGTACAAACCGGCCGTTCGGGGTGAACCTGATGCTGATGGACCCGAGCGCCCCCGACCACGCCGCGGTCGCGGCCCGGGCGCGGGTGGCGGCGGTGACCACCGGGGCCGGAAACCCCGGGAAGTACATGGATCCCCTCAAGGGGGCGGGGATCAAGGTGTTCCCGGTCATCCCCGCGGTGGCCCTGGCGGTGCGGATGGAGAAGCTGGGCGCGGACGGCGTCGTCGCCGAGGGCATGGAGGCCGGGGGGCACATCGGCACGGTCACCACGATGGCCCTGGTGCCCCAGGTGGTGGACGCGGTGAGGATCCCGGTGGTGGCCGCCGGGGGGATCGCCGACGGCCGGGGGATGGCCGCCGCGTTGGCGTTAGGGGCGGAGGGTGTCCAAGTGGGGACGCGGTTCCTCGCCTCGGAGGAGGCTCCGGTGCACCCCAACTACAAGCAGGCCGTCGTCAAGGCCGGGGACCGGGACACCATCGTCACCGGGCAGACGCTGGGCCGGCCGGTGCGGTGCCTCCTCAACAAGCTCACCAAGACCCTCGCCCAGTACGAGGAGGAGGGGCGGTCCCCGGACGAGTTCGAGGCCCTCGCCGTGGGCGGCCTCAGGCGGGCTGTGTACGACGGGGACCTCGATACGGGGTCCCTCATGGCTGGGCAGATCGCCGGCCTGATCCGCGAGGTCCTCCCGGTGCGGGAGATCATGGAGCGCATGGTCGCCGAGTGCCGGACGATCCTCGGCCGGGACCTGGGGTTTTAGGCCGTGAGCGTGGTCAATCCCCGCACGGAACGGGACCTCGAGCTCGCCAAGGTCCTGGAGCGCGTGGCCGCGTTCGCCTCGTCGTCCCTCGGGGCGGAGGCGGTGCGGGCCCTGCGGCCGTCGAGCGAACGGGAGACGGTCGCCCGCGAGTTCGCCCTCCTGCAGGAGATGGAGAAGGCGGTGCGGGATGGATTCGCCCCCGGGGCCCTTCACGACCTCGCCCCGATCCTCGACGAGGCCAAGGACCGCGGGAGCCTGGACCCGGAGCGGTTTCTGACCGTGGCCGCGACCCTCGCCGCGGCGGCCGACGTCCGCCAAGCGCTCGCCACGTCGAAGCTCCCCGGCCTCGCTGAGCTGGCGGAACGGCTCTCGGACCAAACCGGGCTCCTCGCGGCCATCTGGCGGGCGATCGACGAGCGGGGAGAGATCCGGGACGACGCCACCCCGAGGCTCCGGGCCTTGAGCCGTGAGCGGCGGGGGCTGGTGGACGAGATCACCGAGGCCCTGCGCCGCTTCCTCGACCGCAACCGCGACCTGGTCCAAGAGCCGGTGGTGACCCAGCGCGGGGGGCGATTCGTGATCCCCCTCAAGACCGGGGCCCGCGGGGCATCGGTGGTGGTCCACGAGACCTCGGCCAGTGGCCAGACCCTGTTCGCCGAGCCGGGGCCGGTGGTCCAGCTCAACAACCGCCTGCGCGAACTGGACGACGAGATCTGGCGGGAGCGGCTGCGGATCCTGGTCGAGCTCACGGAGGCCCTCCTGCGTGAAGAAACCCACCTCCGCCGGGACCTGGCGGTGCTGGCCCGGCTGGATTCCCTGTATGCCCGGGCCCGCTACGTCCAGGCGGTGCGGGGCGCGGTGCCGACCCTGGCCGAGGACGGGCGGGTGGAGCTGGTGGAGGCGCGGCACCCGCTCCTTGGGGAGCGGGCGGTTCCGGTGTCCATCGCGTTCGGCGGGGCCAAGCGCGTCGCCGTCATTACCGGACCCAACACCGGCGGGAAGACCGTCACGCTGAAGACGATCGGCCTCCTCACCCTGATGGCCCAGAGCGGTATCCCCATCCCCGCCTCGCCGAGCACCGTGCTCACCGTGTTCCCGCGCGTGCGGTCCGACATCGGCGAGGAGCAGTCCATCGAGCAGAACCTGTCCACCTTCTCCTCGCACATGAAGAACATCGTGGAGATCCTCGGCGAGACCGACGAGCGAACCCTGGTGCTCCTGGATGAGCTCGGGGCTGGGACCGACCCTCAGGAGGGGGCGGCGCTCGCTCTCGCGATCCTGGAGAGGCTCCTCGAAATCGGAGCTACCGCCGCGGTGGCGACCCACCTTACCCCCCTGAAGCACTTCGCGATCTCCCACCCCGGGGTGCTGTCGTGTTCGATGGAGTTTGACCTCGAGACCCTATCCCCCACGTACCGGGTGCAGGAGGGGGTGCCCGGGCGGTCGTGCGCCCTGATCATCGCCGAGCGGTTGGGGCTCCCGCGGGAGCTCGTCGAGGCGGCGCGGGGGAAGCTCACGTCCGGGGAGATCCAGGCCGAAGAGATCATCGAGGAGCTGGAGCGCGAGCGGAGCGCGGCCCGCCGGTTGCGGGCCAACCTTGAACTGGAGCGGGACGTCGTCCGCAAGATGCGCCAGGACTACGAGCGGCGGCTCCTGGCGCTCCGGGAAAAGAAGGCCGAGGCCCTGGGGCAGGAACTGGCCCGTCTGGAGGAGGAGATCCGATCTGCCCGCAAGGAGCTCTCCGAGCTCATCGCCCAGGCCCGCGCCGCGGAGTCGGCCGAGGAGCGGCGGAAGATCCTGCGCCGGGTGGAGGAGGTGGCCGCCGGGGCGCCCCCGCCTCCGCCCGAGGCCCATCCGGCCCCGAAGCTCGCGGAAGGGGCGACGGTGCGGGTGCGGGCCACCGGGACGGTGGGCACCGTGCTGCGGGTGGACGGGGACCGGGTGGAGGTGGAGGTGAAGGGCCGGCGGGTGGAGCTCCCCCCGTCGTCGCTGGAGACGGCCGAGCCCCTGCCCCCGCCGCGGGTGGCCGGGCCGGTGCTCCCCTCCGTGGAGCAGGTGAGCCTGGAGCTTTCCGTGCGCGGGCTAACCGTGGCCGAAGCCGAACGCGAGGTCACGGCGTGGCTCGATCGGCTCCTCCGCGCCGGGATCCACACCGGCCGGATCGTGCACGGCAAGGGGACCGGGGCCCTCCGGCGGGCCCTCCACGCCTACCTCGCACACGTGCCCTACGTGAAGCGGTTCCACCTCGCCCCGCCCCAGGAGGGCGGCGACGGGGTGACGATCGTGGAGCTGTGATCCCGCGACGGGACTTCGTCGCGTTCTGATCCCATCCATCCGCACCCCGGAGACGCTCGGGATGCAGCTCTTCCTCACCCGGGAGGTGGGGAAGCCTACCGGCGCAGGATGATCTTGCGGCGGTTCCCGCCGACGAGCTCGAGCCGCACCCAAAGCGCTCCCGCCGGGATGAGGGCGGCGATACGGTCCGCCCACTCCACCGCCGTCACCCCCTCCTCGGGAGGGAGGAGGGCGGTCAGCCCGACCTCGGCGAGCTCCTCGGGACGGGCGATGCGGTAGGCATCGAGGTGGTGGAGGGGCAGCCGCCCCCGGTACGTGCGGGCGAGGACGAAGCTCGGGGACAGGACCTCCTCCTTCACGAACAACCCCCGGGCCAGCCCCTTGACCAGGGTTGTCTTCCCCGCCCCGAGCTCCCCCACCAGGGCCACCACGTCGCCGTCGCGGAGGTCGCCGGCGAGCCCCGCCCCGACTTCGGCCGTCTCCTCGGCGCCGTCGGTGATGACCACCCGTTCCATCTACGTGCGGAGCCTCGCGCCCAGCGCAGCCAACCGGCCGAGGATCCGGGCCACGGCCGCGTCGACCTCCTCCGAGGAAAGCGTCCGCGCCGGATCGCGGAACGCAAGCTCGTAGGTCAGGCTGATCTGGCCGGCGGGAACGCCCGGGCCCTGGTAGAGGTCGTACAAGAACGCGGATTCCACCAGGGCCTCGCCGAGGATCGCCGCGCGGACCTCCCCCTCCGGCACGTCCCGGGGCACAAGGAGGGAGAGATCCCGCCTGGCCGCCGGGGACCGGGGCACGGGCTTGTACTGGACTGCCCGTGCCGCCGCGGCGAGCGGGGCCAGCTCAAGCTCCAGCGCCAGGGCCCGCCGCCCGCCGGGGAGGTCCTGCACAAGCTCCGGGGCCAGTTCCCCCAGCCAGCCCACCGTCCGGCCGGCCAGGACCACGCTCGCCCGGCGCGCCGGATGCAGGCGATCGTCCGCGCACGGGGCGAGCTCGACCTCGGGCACGCGCAGGGCGGCGAGGAGGGCGTCCAACACCCCCTTGAGGTCGGCCGGGGCGTACTCGGCCTTGCCCGCGAGCGGGGTCGGAGGACGCCCGGCCAACGCCACCCCGACCCGTTCGTCCTCGTGGACCTCGTCCCCTGCCCACGCGAACACCCGGCCCACCTCGAACAGGGCCACCCCAGGGGCCTGCGACTCCAGGTTCTCCCGTACTGCCGCCAAGAGCCCGGGCAGAAGGCTCGCCCGCAGCCCATCCTGGCCTTGGGCCATCGGATTCCGCAGCCGCACCTCCGCCTCCCCCGCCGGCACCAGCCCGAACGAGTAGACCTCGGTCAGGCCGAGGGCGACCAGGACCTCCCGCACCCGATCGGCGAACCCCTCCCGCGGCTCCTTCGTCCCCACCCGGGGCGCCACCACGGGCGGGACGGCCGGGATCCGGTCATAGCCGTACAGGCGGGCCACTTCCTCGATGAGGTCGATCTCCCGGGCGAGGTCCCGCCGGAACGGGGGCACCCGCGCCTCCCATCGGTCCCCGCGGTCCTCGACCGCCAGCCCCAGCCGGGCCAGCCCTGAGGCGACCTCGGCCTCGGGCACCGTGGTCCCGAGGACCGCGTTCAGCCGGGCCTTGCGCAGGGCCACCACCGGGGTTCGCCCGGGGGCGAGGTACGCGTCCACCGCGCCGCGGGCGATGCGCACCGGGGCGTGGCGGGCGAAGAGGGCGCAGCACCGGCGGGAGGCGAGGTCCGCCGTCTCCGGGGGCAGGTCCCGCTCGAACCGCAAGCTTGCCTCGGTGCGGAGCCCCAGGGCCCGCCCGCCCCGCCGGACCCGGGCCGGGGAGAAGCTCGCCGCCTCCAAAAGCACCGTGCGCGTGCCGTCGTGGACCTCGGTGTCCGCCCCCCCCATCACCCCGGCTACCGCCACCGGACGCGCTCCGTCCGCGATCACCAGCACCTCCGTGGTCAGGGCGCGGTCCACCCCGTCCAGGGTGCGGATGCGCTCTCCCGGCCGGGCCCGGCGCACCACGATCCGCCCCTCCGCGAGTTTCCCGTGGTCGAACGCGTGCAGGGGATGGCCGAACTCGAGCATCACGTAGTTGGTGACGTCCACCACGAACGTGAGCGGGCGCATCCCGGCCTTGAGGAGCCGCGCCTGAAGCGGCAGCGGCGATGCCCAGGGCCGCACGTCCAGGACCAGGCGGGCGATGTACCGGGGGCAGTCTACGGCGGACTCTACCTCCACCGCCGTGAGCGCGCCGGCCTCGGGCCCTTCTTCGGGGAAGGCGAGGTCTGGTTCCCGAAGATCGGTACGGAACAGGGCCGAGACCTCCCGTGCGATTCCATAGAGGCCAAGGAGGTCGGGGCGGTTGGACGTGATCTTGAGGGTGAGCACGGTGTCCGGGAACTCGAGGAGCGGGGCCAGGTCTGCCCCGGCCTCGAGCCCCGCGGGCAGGTTCCAAATCCCGCCCGACTTGGCCTCCAGGCCCAGCTCCTGACGGGATAGGATCATCCCGCGGCTTCGGACGCCGCGGATGGTGGCCGTGGTCACCTCCCCGCCGGGCAAACGGGCCCCGGGCACGGCCAGGGGGACCAGCCCCCCCACCTCGACGTTGGCCGCGCCGCACACCACGGTGTACCCCTCCCGGCCCACCTCCACCTGGCACACCGAGAGGCCCGCCGCCTTGGGGTGGGGTTCGCTGGCCGCGACCCGGCCCACCACCACGCCCTCCGCCGCGTACGTCTCCGTCCGCTCCACCTCCAGGCCGGCCAGGGTCAGCCGCTCGGCAAGGTCCTCCACCGGGATCTTCGGGAGCTCCACGTACTCCGCGAGCCACCTCAGGGATGCCCGCATGACCTGTCCTCCTTACTGGGCGGCTTGGATGCCAAAGTAGAGGATACCCGTCCCGGTTGGGGGCAATGGCCAAACCATGCCCAGCACCCCGGTGAACGCCACCAGCCCGCCGAACGCCTCGACCTGGACCACCAACTCCCCGCCGACCTCGGCGTAGGTGGGGATCATGGTGGGAAGGGCGTCGTGGTCCCAGACCCGGCCCGCGGAGAGGTAGAGGCGGGGGCGGACCTCGGTGACCAGGGCCGCCCCACCCAGCGAATAGCTCGGGCGCATCGGCGGCAACCACAGCCACCCGGAAACGAAGGCTTTCCGTTCCCCTCGCGGGAGCGGGGATCCGGGGCCGACCGCGAGCGCGCGTAGCTCGGGAAGGGAGAACAAGAGCTCCGTCGGGAGCCCCGGGTCGGCGAACCCCACGGACAACGTGAGGCCGAAATAGGTGTGGGGAGCAAGCCCGACGAGCCCGCTGTGGGCGACCGCGATCCGCTGTCCACGGCCGGGCAGGGCCAGGAACGAGAGCCCTCCCCCGTGGACGCGGCGGATCATCTCTTGCCAGGACAGGTCCAGGCCGAGGGTGAGGTAGGGCCGGCGGGCGACGGTCACCGTCACATCCCCCACAGGCTCCCAGTACGTGCTGGTCGCCCCGGTGGGAGGGGTGGCCCACAGCGTTCGGGTCACGGAGAACGCCCCCACCAGCGTGTCGCTGATCGCCCCCCAACCCTGCACTTCCCAATCCCGCCCGTACCGAACCCACCCCCCGGCCGCCGACGCCTGGGGGTACACCGCCCACCCGAACCGGTCGAGGTAGCTGATGGCCACCCCGCCCGACTCCACGTCCGGCCGGACCAGGTACCCGTCCAAGGGCAGGGCGTTGCCCTCGGTGGCCACCACGAACCGCCGCGGCCACACGTTGTTCAGCCGGTCCACGTCCAGGGCGTGGTGACCGGGGTCCACGACCACCTCTAGGACCGGGAACTCTGTCCTGAACTCCAGCACCGTCTCGGCTTCCTCCCCGGCCCAGACCTGCGCCGCCCGCTCCCCTCCCGCCCCCCGCGCCTCCACGGTCACCGGCATGGACCCGGTCCCCTGGCGGCGGAGCTGAACCCAGGCCACGTGCCTTCCCTCCGCGCGGCCCCGGGTGACCCCGACCACGGCGTAGTCGGCCTGGGCGTCCCCGTACACCCACTGGGAGAAGAACGGCGCGAGGTCCTGGCCGGTGGCCTCCTCGAGGAGGGCCTGCAGGTCGGCGACGGTTACCGTCCCCCCGAGGGCCGCGGCGTGGATCTTGCGGAGGACCTTGTCGAACGTGTCCTCGCCCACGAGGTGGGCCAGGGCACGGAGGACGAGGTACCCCTTGTCGTACAGGCGCACCCCGCTCACTTGGCCATAGCGGACCTCGGCGGTGGGCTTGACCACCGCCTCGTCGAACCCCTGAAACGCGGTCCCGAGGTAGGGGAGCTCGGTGAGGTGCTCACGCAGGTTCACGAACCCGAGCATGAACTTGGCGATGCCCTCGCCGAGCCCGGCCTGGGCGAACTGGAACACGTTGCCCCCCTCGGCCCCGAACGCCTCCTCGTACCAGCGGATGGCGAGGTACTGGGCCATCCCCTCCGACAGCCAGTTCTCCGCGTCCAGGTCCACCCCGATCCCGATCCCCCACCACAGGTGGGCGAGCTCGTGGGCGAGGATGTACCGCCCGTAGCGGGAGAGGATGCCCCCAGCGGTGAGGTCCTGGCGCGCGAAGAACCAGCGAGGCAAGTACACGGCCCCGTCGGCCGTCAGCGCCATCCCCACCTCGTTGGGGTGCTCCACGAGGAGGAGCCGGTCGTGGGGATACGGTCCGTATCGGTCCCCGTAGTAATCGAGGATCTCCTGCACATACGTGGCCAGGGCCCGCACCTGGTCCTCGTCCCCCGGCAGGGCCACCGCGTCCACGGTGAGGCCCTCCAGCGGTAGACGAACCCAGCGCAACTTGTCGCCGGGACCGAAGAACAGGGACACCGAGCGTACCGGATGGCCGAACCGCGTGGTGAAGGAGATCCCGGCGTCATCCTCCTCTCGGGTGGCCTCCCCCGGCAGCGCCGCGTCCCAGCCCGAGGGAAGCCTGAGCACGAGCTCGTAGTCATGGGCCGGGAGGATCAGGGGCCAGGGGTCGGCTGCGGGCGGGGCAAACGTGATGGGATGCCATCCGAACCGCCACGTGTACAGGTCCCCAAGCCGGCCCGGCTCCCCACCCCACACATGGGGGAACCGGGTGCGGAAGTCGATGCGCAGCTCCCCATCCCCGGGCGGGAGCTCCACCCGCAGGAGCACATCGTCCAGAGAATAGGTCTGCACGGTCGGCGGCGCCGGGAGGAGCTCGTAGGCGACCTCTGCCTCCCCGGCCGGGGTGGCCCAGACCACGCTGTCGATCTCCGTCCACGACGGGTCGAACCCGGCCACGTAGGTCGCGTCCTGGACCACCGGGGACAGGTAGGGGTTGGGCGCTCGGCCCAGGTTGGCCAGGAGGGCGAACCACGCCTCACCGGGCGCGTTCTCCCACCGCACCCATTGGCTCCCGGCGATCACGTGCTCCTCGGGCAAGAACCGGGCCTCGATGCGGATGTCCGCACCCCACGCCGCCTGGGCCGCCACCACGGCCATCATGGAGAACAGGAAAATGCGCAATGGGTCTCCTTTCACTCCTCTTCGGGGGCCGGCTCCGGGAGGATGGTGAGGCGCACCGAGGTGATCTCCCGCTCGCTCGCGCTTTCCACGGTGATGTCCGCCCGCCCGATGGTCAGCCGCGTCCCCTTCTCCGGGATGTCGCCCAGCTTCTCCAGGATGAGGCCGGCGATGGTCACCGCCTCCTCCTCGGGGAGGTCCAGCTCCAAGGTGCGGTTGATGGTACGGATCTCCGCGTCCCCGTCCACCAACGCCTCGGTCGCCGAAAGCCGGCGGATGAGCGGTCGGGACCGGCGCCGGTCGTACTCGTCCTCGATCTCGCCCACGATCTCCTCCAGGATGTCCTCCAGGGTGACGATGCCTGCCACCCCGCCGTACTCGTCCACCACCACCGCCATGTGGGACCGCTCCTGCTGGAACTGCCGCAGGAGCGCGCTGATCGGCTTGGTGGTGGGGACGTAGGATACCGGCCGCAGGATGTTCGTCAGCGACACATCCGCCTGGCAGTCTCCCAGGTACGCGAGGAGGTCCTTGGCGTGGAGCACGCCGATCACGTGGTCCCGCACCCCCCGGTACACCGGGAATCGAGAATGGCCGTCGGCGACCACGAACTTGAGCACCTCTGGCAGAGGCGTCCCGACCTCGATGGCCTTCATGTCCATGCGGGGGACCATGACGTCCTCGGCGGTGATCTCGTCCAGGGCCAGGATCCGCTCCATCATCTCCCCGTGCTGGGGGGAGATGGCGCCCCGCTCCTCACCGGCCTCGATCAAGGACAGGAGCTGTTCTTTCGAGAGCGGCGTCTTCTCCCGCACCAGGAACTCCTCCCCGAGCGGGCGGACGAGGCCCCTGGACACAGCGCGCATGGCGCGCACCACCGGGCGGCTGATTCGGGTCAGCCCCCACACCGGCACCACCACCGCCAATGCCACCGCCTCCGGCCGGTTCTTGGCCAGGTTCTTGGGGGTGATCTCGCCGATGACGAGGAGGAGGGCGGTCATGACGAACGTGGTGATGAGCCCGGAGGCGTAGGTGGGCAGGGCAGCCGGCAGCAGCTGCAGGAAGACCAGCGTGGCCAACGCCGCTGCCCCCACGTTGACGAGGTTGTTGAAGATGAGGAGGCAGGTGATCAGATCGTTGGGCTCCCTGAGCAGGTGCTCGAGGGCCTTGGCCTGGCGGCGGGAGCGGGCGTGGGTGAGGAGGTGGCGAACCCTCGGGTCAGGAAGGGAAGTCAGGGCCGTCTCCGCCCCAGAGAAGAACGCGGACAGAAGGAGGAGGAAGATCAACAAGATGCTTCGCGATCCCGTCGTCACCCTTTGCATCACCCCTTGGCATTATAGTCCCTACGTGGCCCGAGCGGGGCAGAGCCGGGGTGCCGAGGTGCCGGTACAATTTCACCAAAGGAGGGACGTTGGATCTAGAGGAACTGCGCAAGCTGTGCGCCATCCTTCGGGAAGAGGGGTTGACCGAGCTCACCGTAGAGGAAGGAGGGCGGCGCATCACCCTCCGGCGGGCCGCCGTCGCCGCCCCGGGCCCGGCGGCCGCCCCCCCGGAGGTAGGGGTGCTGATCCGCTCGCCGGTGGTGGGCACGTTCTGGTCCCGTCCGGCGCCGGATCAGCCATCCTTCGTGAAGGTGGGGGATCGGGTGGTCCCGGGCCAGGTGGTGTGCGTCGTGGAAGCGATGAAGGTGATGAACGAGGTCCGCGCGGAAGCAAGCGGAGTGGTGGAGGAAGTGCTGGCCGAGGACGGGAGCCCGGTGGAGTACGGCCAGCCCCTGTTCCGGTTGCGGGTGGGTTAGGGTGGAGAAGGTCCTGATCGCCAACCGTGGCGAGATCGCCCTCCGCATCCTCGAGGCGTGCCGGGAGGAGGGGTTGACCACGGTGGCCGTGTTCTCCGAGGCCGAGCGAGGGGCGCTCCACGTGCGGGAGGCGGCGGAGGCGATCTGCATCGGCCCCGCCGATCCCCGCCGCTCGTATCTTTCCATCCCCGCCCTCATCGCCGCGTGCGAGGTCAGCGGAGCGGATGCCCTCCACCCCGGGTATGGGTTCCTGTCCGAGAACGAGGACCTGGCCGAGGTGTGCGCAGAGCACGGCATCACGTTCATCGGCCCCCCGCCGGAGGTGCTCCACCTGGCCAACGACAAGGTGGAGGCCAAGCGGCGGGTGGCCCAAGCCGGGGTGCCGGTGCTCCCGGGGAGCGAGCCGCTCGACGGGGAAGCCGACCTCATGGTCCGCGCGAACGAGCTCGGGTTCCCCCTCCTCCTCAAGGCAGTGGCCGGGGGCGGGGGGCGGGGGATC
The DNA here is from genome assembly GCA_024653305.1 of Candidatus Acetothermia bacterium. Classification (NCBI taxonomy): domain Bacteria; phylum Candidatus Bipolaricaulota; species Candidatus Acetothermia bacterium. Next base: position 76,303 of record JANLFW010000004.1, read on the forward strand.
CGCCTCGTGCGCTCGGAGGAGGAGCTGCGGGCGCTCCTCCCCCGGGCCCGCGAGGAGGCCAGGGTCGCGTTCGGCGACGGGCGCCTATTCTTGGAGCGATGGCTGCCCTCCCCCCGCCACGTGGAGGTGCAGATCCTGGCCGATGCCCATGGCCACGTGGTGTACTGGGGCACCCGCGACTGCACCGTGCAGCGGCGCCACCAGAAGCTGGTGGAGGAGGCGCCAGCCCCCGGGTTGGCTCCTGGGCAGCGGGCCCGGCTGTGCGCGGCCGCGGTGCGTGCGGCGCGGGCCCTCGGGTACGTGGGCGTGGGCACGGTGGAATTCCTTGTGGACGGCGACGACTTCTACTTCATCGAGGTCAACGCCCGCATCCAGGTGGAGCACCCGGTGTCGGAGGTGCTGGTGGGCCGGAACCTGGTGCGGGAGCAACTGCGCCTCGCCCGGGGAGCCCCCCTCGGCTACGAGCAAGAGCAGGTGGAGCTGTGGGGCCACGCCATCGAGTGCCGGATCAACGCCGAGGACCCGGCCCGCGGGTTCCTCCCCTCCTCCGGCCGCTTGTGGATCGACCACCTGCCCGGGGGGATCGGCGTGCGGGTGGACACCCACCTCTACCAGGGCATGGAGGTCCTCCCCTACTACGATCCCCTGCTGGCCAAGGTCATCGCCCACGGCGAGACGCGGGAGGAGGCCCGGGTGCGCCTGTACTCCGCGTTGAGGCGGTTCCAGGTCCGGGGGATCAGCACCAACCGGGACCTGCTCCTGGAGATCATCTCCCACCCCGACTTCGCGTCCGGCCGCCTGGCCACCGATTTCCTTGAGCGGCTTTCCCCCGGCCTGTAGACTCCCCTGTGTGTTCGAATCCCTGACCGATCGGCTTTCCCAGGTCTTCCAGCGCCTCCGCGGCCAAGGCCGCCTTTCCCCGGCCGAGGTAGAGAGCGGGCTGCGCGAGATCCGGCAAGCCCTGCTCGCCGCCGACGTGCACTACCAGGTGGTGCGGGATTTCCTTGCTCGGGTGGAGGAGCGGGCGATCGGGGAGAAGGTGGCGGAGTCCCTGACCCCGGCTCAGCAGCTCCTCGGCATCGTGCGCCAGGAGATGGCGGCGGTGATGGGTGAGGCGGCCAAGCTGCGCCTGGCCGGTCGGCCAGCGGTGGTGGTGCTCGTGGGACCGGCCGGGTCGGGCAAGACCACCACTGCCGGGAAGCTCGCCCGGTACCTCGCGCACAAGGGCCATAGATCCCTCCTCGTATGCGCAGACCCGTACCGGCCCGCAGCCGCCGAGCAACTGGCAACCCTCGCCGCCCGGGTGGGGGCGGCGTTCGCCCAAGCCGGGGCCGACCCGGTGGCCGGGGTAGCGGCAGCGGTGGACCAGGCCCGGCGGGACCTCCTGGACGTGTTGATCGTGGACACGCCTGGGGCCCCGCCCGGGACCCCGCCCCCGGGGTTTCTGGTGGAGGTGGTGGCCCGGGTGAAGCCGGGCGACGTCCTTCTGGTGCTGGACGCGATGGTGGGACAGGAGGCGGTGGGGATGGCCGCGGCGTTCGCCCCGCTCGGCGTGACGGGGGTCGTGTTGACCAAGCTGGACGGCGACGCCCGGGGTGGGGCTGCCCTGTCCCTGCCCAGCCGCCTCGGCCGGCCGGTGACGTTCGTGGGCGTGGGGGAAAAACCGGAGGACCTGGAGGCGTTCTACCCGGAGCGGATGGCCGACCGCATCCTCGGCCTGGGAGACCTGGCGGGGCTCGCGGAGAAACTGGAGGAGGCCGGGGGCGAACGGCTGGCGGTGACCGCGGCCCGGGCCCGGGAGGGGGCGCTCACCCTGGACGATTTCCTCGCTCAGCTCGAGGCGATGGGCCGGGCCGGGCCCCTGGACCAACTGCTTTCCCGGATACCGGGCTTGGGGAAGATGGCCGCCGATCCCGAGCTGGAGGCGGAGCTCAAGCGGACTCGAGCCATCATCCAATCGATGACGGTTGAGGAGCGCCGTCACCCCCATATAATCGGAGCCAGCCGGAAGCGGCGGATCGCCAGGGGTTCGGGGACCACCGTACAGGAAGTGAACCAACTCCTGTCCCAGTACGAGCAGGCCCGGCGGCTCGTCCGCGAGTGGAGCCGGCGACGGGTGCCTCCGGGACGGGGTGGGTTTCCCAAGATGACGAGGTGATGGCATGGCGGCAAGGATCAGGTTGATGCGGGTGGGCAAGCGGAAGCAGCCCAGCTACCGGGTGGTCGTGGTGGATGCGGCGGAGAAGCGGGACGGCCGTACGGTGGCCGAAATCGGCTATTACAATCCGCTCGCCCAGCCGGCAGAGGTTGCGGTGGACGTGGAAGCAGCCCTGGCCTGGCTCCAGAAGGGGGCCCAGCCCACCCCGGCCGCGCGGCGGCTCCTTTCCCGAAGCGGCGTCATGCGGGCCTGGCACGAGGCCCGCTACGGCCGGCCCAAGGCCGAAGGGGATGCTGGCTGAACTGGCCCGCTACCTCCTGCGGGCGGTCAGCGATCGCCCGGCGGAGGTCCAGGTGGACCATGTGTGGTCTGCCCACGTCGATTTCCTATTCTTGCGCGTACCTGAATCCGACCAAACCCGATTGAGCCCCCGGGACCGGGACGCGCTGGCAAGGGTAATCGAGACGGTGGGGGCGCGGACCGGGCGCACGGTGATGGTGGACTGGCGATGAGGTTCGACGTCGTCACCTTGTACCCAGACATGCTCCTGCCCTTCTTCTCGGAGGGGATCCTCCGCGGGGCGCAGGACAAGGGGCTCATCGAGATCCACGTCCACGACCTGCACGCGTTCTCCCCGGACCCCCGGGGCATTGTGGACGACCGTCCGTTCGGGGGAGGGGCGGGGATGGTGATGCGGCCAGAGCCGTTCTTCCGAGCGATCACCGCCGTCGAACGGGAGGCCGGGAGGCCGCCGTACGTGGTGCTCCTCTCCGCCCAAGGGGTCCTGTTCCGCCAGGAGATCGCCAAGGCCCTCGCCCGCCAGTGGGCCGTAACCCTGTTGTGTGGTCGGTACGAAGGGGTGGACGAGCGGCTGGCCGCGCGTGCCGACTTGGAACTCTCCATCGGGGACTACGTGCTCGCCGGGGGGGAGCTGGCAGCGGCGGCGGTGGTGGAGGCCACGGCGCGGATGGTGCCCGGGGTGGTAGGGCGATACCAATCCGCGGCCACCGATTCCTTCTTCGCCGGTCCCCGCCTCGGCTACCCCCAGTACACCCGACCACGGGCCTTCCAGGGGATGAGCGTGCCCGATGTCCTCCTCTCCGGGGACCACGAGCGTATCCGCCGCTACAGAGAGCGGGAGGCGTGGCGCAAGACCCTCCGCAACCGCCCCGATCTCCTCAGCCTGAACCTTCCGCCCCGCCCCTCCGCTGGTCCAGCCAAGCCTGCAGGATGAGGACCGCGGAGACCTCGTCCTCCTTGGCCCGACGCTTCCGCCAGGACCGGCCGCCCTCGCGCAGGGCGCGGTCGGCCTCGATCGAGGTCAGGCGCTCATCCACGTAGTGGAGGGGGAGTCCGGCCCGTTCGGCCACGGTCTCGGCCAGGGCCCGTACCTTGGCCGCTTGCTCCCCCTCCGTCCCGTTCATGTTCAGGGGAAGCCCGACCACGATCGCCACCGCCCCGAGCTCCCGGGCGAGCCGGGCGAGGCAAGCGACATCTTCCCCCGGCGACCGCCGGTGGTAGACCCCACGGCCCTGGGCCACCGTCCCGGTCTCGTCGGAGGCGGCGATCCCCACCCGCCGATCGCCGATGTCGAACGCGATCGCCCTCATGTCTTGGCGAGAATGGCCAGCGCGCGCCGGATCATCTCCTCCACCGAGGCGTCCGGGCACTCCCGAACGAGCTTCTCCACGGCCCGCCGGGCCTCGGCCTCGGAGAACCCGAGCACCCTGGAGGTGAGGGCCCGCAGCACCACCTGTTCCTTCTCCCCCATCGGCTTGGACACGCCCGGGGCCCACTTGGCCAGGCGCTCGGAGAGCTCAACCATCACCCGCTGAGCGGTGCGGCGGCCGATCCCCTTCACCCCGTCGAGGGCCGACAGGTCCCCGCACCGCACCGCGGCCGCAAGCTCGGTCGGGGGCAGGGCGGCCACCAGGCGAAACGCGAGCTTGGGCCCGACCTGGGGCACGGAGAGGAGGGCCACGAACATCTCCCGTTCCTCGCGGGTGGCGAACCCGAAGAGGTCAAGGCCGTCCTCGCGCACCACGAGGTGGGTGAAGAGGTGCACCGACTCCCCTAGCGAGATCTGGCCTACGGTACGGCCGGGCACGGCCACCCGCAGGCCGAGCCCGCCCAGGGCCAGGACCAGGAAGTCCTCCCCCCGCTCCACGGCCGTGCCCGCTAGGAACTCAACCAGGACCGACCTCCTCCACCTGGCCCCACGGGGCTACCGCAGCCCGGAGGACGGGGAACTTCTCCTGGGGAAGGGCCACGGTGAGCCTCACCTGCTCCCCCACTTCCTGGCCCAGGATGCGCGCCCCCAGCCGTTCTATTTGAGCCAGGGCTGCGCCCATTCGCCCGGGCGAGATGACCACCCACACCTGGACCTCGGGGACCAACTCCCGCACGCCGGCGAGGCTGAGGGCCTCCCGGGCCGCATCCCGGTACGCCCGAGCTAGGTTCCCAACCCCGAGCTTCACCCCGCCGAAGTACCGGACCACCGCCACCAGCACTCCGCCCAGGTCTTCGGCCTCCAGAAGCGAACGGATCGGACGGCCCGCCGATCCGGCCGGCTCGCCGTCATCGCTGGCGCGGGCCTCGCCGGTGGCGAGACGATACGCGTGCGGGATGTGACGGGCCCCGTGATGCTCCCGCCGCAGCCGGCCGAGCTCGTGCTCCACCTGCTCTACGGACACCACCGGCACGGCGAACGCGAGGAACCGGGACCGTTCCCGGGTGATCTTGGCCTGAGCGGCCCGCACGATGGTCCTCATCCCACGCAGGGAGGGGACTCGTCCCGGCTCAGGTCGGAAAGGTCGGCGAATGCCCGGTCGACCTTGGCCTCCTCCCCGACGAGGAGCAGGGTCACCGCACCGGTCCCCGGACCGACCCCGCCGCTCGCCACGTGCGCTGCCCGCACGCCGTACACGATCTCCACCGCCTCCACCTCGGTCACCACCGTGCCCGTGAGCGGATAGAGGCCCACCTTGAACCCGGCCGACCATTTGAGCCGCCCCGCCCCGAGCTCCTGGGCGAGATCGGCCACGGAGCCGTGGATGGACTTGGCACAGGAGACGGGGATCACGACCTCCACCCCCCGGGCCAGGGCGGGCGGCACGAACTTCCCCACCGTGCCCCCGGCCTCCGAGGCCATGAACACCCCGCACATCCCGTCGGGGTCGAGGACGTTGGCTCCTTTGACGAGCACGTCCCCGCAGGCGAGCTCGGCGATCACCTCGTCCAGGGCAAGCTCAACCGGCTGCCCATGGCGGAGGACAAGGGGCCTCATTTGGCGTTCAGGAGGCACCCAGGTCAGGCCCTCCCCGATGTAGCCAGCGCAAAAGCGCTCCTTCTCCACCGGCCGCCCGAGGAGCTCCTCGGCCACGTAGGCGTTGGTCGTGCCCAGGGTCACCACGACCAGGCCCTCCCGCAGGGCCCGTCGCACCTGGGGCAGGGCGGCCACCCCGCGGGCGATGAGCCGCCGCGACGCCGCCGGCGAGAGGACCACCACCGCCCGGGCCTCACTTGCCTGTCCACAATGGGCCATGCTATAACAGTAGCCAACGGAAGACGACTTGGCAAAGGGGTGAACATGGTCTTCACGCGCGAACAGTACGAACGCGAACGCCGCGAGTTCCGCTGGAACATCCCCGACGGGTACAACATCGCCGCGGTGGTAGACGCCCACGCCAGGGCCCGCCCCGATCGGGCCTGCATCCTGTGGGAATCGGAGTCCGGGGAAAAGCGGGCCCTCACGTGGCGGCAGCTTTCGGATCTTTCCTCCCGGTTCGCCGCGGTGCTGATGCGGCTTGGGGTTCGGAAAGGGGATCCTGTGCTCCACATCTTTCCCCGGCTTCCCGAGGCGTTCATCGCCCAGATCGGCACGTTCAAAGCAGGCGGGGTGGCCGTGCCGTGCACGGAGATGGTGCGGGCCAAGGACATCGTGTACCGGGCGGAAACCGCAGGCGCCCGGGTGGTGGTGGCCCACACGATCACGTTCGACGAGGTGGAGGCAGCGCGGGGGCAGTGCCCACTGGAGCACTTCATCCTCATCGGCGGCGAGCGGGACGGGTGGCTCCAGTTCGAGAAGGAAGTGGAACGCGCCCCGGCCGTCCCCCCGGTGCCTACCTCCGCCCACGATCCGATGACGATCAACTTCACCTCTGGCACCACCGGCAACCCCAAGCCCGTGATGCACCGGCACCGCTGGATGTACGGGCATTCCCGCGTCACCGCCCGCTACTGGTGGGACGCGTCCCCGGACGACCTGATCTGGGCCACCACCGCCCCGGGGTGGGCGAAGTGGTACTGGTCGCCGCTGGGGGTCGGGCTGACCACCGGGGCAACCCAGTTCGTGTACCACGGGAAGTTCGACGCCGAGCGGTACCTGGAACTGCTCACCCGCTACCCGATCACCAAACTCTGTGCCACCCCCACCGAATACCGGATGATCGTCCAGGTACCAAACCTGAGTCGATACAAGATCTCTTTGAAGGATGCGCTCTCGGCCGGGGAGCCCCTGAACGTGGAGCCGATCGAGGTGTTCCGCGACGCGTTCGGGGTCACGATCCGCGACGGGTACGGGCAAACGGAGTCGGTGTGCCTGGTGTGCAACTACCCGGGGCTTCCCGTGAAACCCGGATCCATGGGCGTCCCCACCCCAGGCCCCGGGGCGACCCCGGTGGACGAGGAGGGCCAGCCGGTGGGGCCGGGGGAGGTGGGGGAGATCGCGGTCCCGGTGGGGAGCCCTGGGATCTTCGACGGGTACTGGAGGGACCCCGACCTCACCCGCCAGGTGTTCTCCGGGAAGTGGTACCGCACCGGGGACCTGGTGCGGGTGGACGAGGAGGGCTACTTCTTCTTCGAGGGCCGGGCCGACGACGTGATCAAGGCCTCGGGGTACCGGATCGGGCCGTTCGAAGTGGAGGACGCCCTTGTTTCCCACCCGGCGGTGGTGGAGGCGGCGGTGATCGGGGCTCCGCATCCGGTGCGGGGCCAGATCGTGAAGGCGTTCGTGGTCCTGGCCCGGGGGTACCAGCCGTCGGAGGCATTGGTCCAGGAGCTCCAGGATCACGTGAAGCAGGTCACCGCTCCCTACAAGTACCCGCGGGAGATCGAGTTCGTGACCGACCTCCCCAAGACCCCGAGCGGCAAGATCAAGCGTGCCGAGCTGCGGAAGCGTGAGCTGGAGCACCATGGAGGTGGAACGTGAAACGCGGGCTTCTCGTGGCCGTGTTGTGCCCGGCCGTGGCCCTCGGCCAAGGGATCGGGCTCGGGGTGTGGGCCGATGCCCTCGACCTGGCCGGGACGAAGGCCTACGTGCTGGATCTGGCCGATGATCTCGGCGCCCCGCCGGAGGCCCTGGCCGAACTCGTGGGGTTCCTCGCCGAGGTGCCTGACCTCCTTCCGTTCCCCCTCCTCGGTGGGTTCATCTCCGTGCCCCTCCCTGCGGGGGCCCTGGAGGTGGAATGGGCAGTCCTCACCGACGGGATCCTGCGAGGCTTGGGCCTGTGGCCGCTGGGTGGGGTGGACCTCGCCGACCCCCCGGTGCACGTGGACTTCGGGCTTTCCGCCTACCACTTGGGCCTCTCGTGGTGGGGCCGGCTGGACTTGGCGGTCCTCGCGGTGGGCATGGGGGCGGGGCTGGGGTTCTCCGGGGGCGGGGTCGTACCCGAGGCCACGTCCACCGATCCGGTCCTGGCCGACCTCATCGCCCAACTTCCCCTCGCGGGGATCACCTGGTCCGCCGGTGGGGCCACGCTCGCCGCGGACGTCGAGCTCGGGCTCCCGTTCTTGCGCCTGTTCGTCCGAGGTGGCCTGTTCTTCCCCCTGTTCCAAGCGCCCGGGGCGTGGGGGATCCGCGTGGGGGGGTACACCGGGGCGGCAGGACTGGTGATCCGGTTCTGATTCCCACCCCGGTAAAACCAGGCCTTGGCGAGGGAGGCAGTGACGGACGAAAAGGAGCTGGTGCGGCTTGCGGTGGAGGCGCGAAAGCGCGCCTACGCCCCGTACTCGAAGTTCCCGGTGGGGGCGGCCCTCCTCGCCGCGGACGGCCGCGTGTTCACCGGGGGCAACGTGGAGAACGCGTCCTACGGCCTCACGGTCTGCGCGGAACGGGTGGCCCTGTTCAAGGCCGTGTCCGAGGGGGCCCGGGATTTCCTCGCCCTGGCCGTGGCCTGCGGGGACGCCCCGTGTTCCCCGTGCGGGGCGTGCCGGCAGGTGCTTTACGAGTTCGCCCCGGATCTCCTCGTGATCATGGCCGACGGGGAGGGGCAAAAGTGCCGTACGGCCTGCCTTTCCGAGCTTTTGCCCCACGGCTTTGGCCCGAAGAACCTCGGCAAATAAGAGGGCTCGGATAACCATGAGCGTAGGCCAGGGGCTTGTGTTGGCCCTTGTTCTCCTGGGGAGCGTTTGGGCTTGGGGTATGGGGAGATGGCCTGGGCGATCCAGGAGGTCCCCTTTGCCCTGGAGCTAGAGTATGCGGGTGATCCCCTTGTTGCCCTGCGCTTCCCCGGCCGGCCTTTTATGTGGAGGGTTGGCCTGGCCGGCGCTACCTCACCGGAAAGCCTTTGGTGGTGGAAAGCGGTGGAGAAGTATGCCTCACCTACCGGGTTACTGACGGGCGGGTAGCCCGGGTGGTCCTCCGGATGGTGGAGGAAGGGGTGGTCCAGGTCAGGTTTTCTATCGCAGGTAAAGCCCGGTGGGAACGGCTAGGGGTGGTCTTGGAGGTGGGGGCAGAGGAGGGGTTCTACGGGCTCATGGAGCGGCCGGAGCAGGGGATACTCCACGAGCACTTTCCGCCCCGCCTCTCCGGGCTCAATTTACGGGGCCAGACGGTCTGGCTCTATATCCTTCCCACCCACGCCCTCTACGCTCCGTTTTTCGTCTCGTCCCGGGGATGGGGCCTGTACGTGGAGAGCTCATGGCCGGGGATCTTCCGGTTCGGCCGGGATGCCCTCGGCCGGCTTACCCCAACCCAGGTTACGGTGGGGTACGAAGGGCCGGAGCTTGTGTTTCGGGTGTTGCCTGGCCCCACTCCCCTCGACGTTGTGGCCCGCTACGCCCGCACCGTGGGAACCGCCGTCCTCCCCCCGCGGTGGGCGTTCGGGCCCTGGCGGTGGCGGGACGAGGCCTGGAACCTCCCCACGTTCTACGACGGGACCCCTAACCCCACCCCGTCCAACTCGATGGTGGTGGAGGATGTGCTGATGATGGAGGCCCTGGGGATCCCGTGCTCCGTGTACATCCTGGACCGGCCGTGGGCGGAAGGCCCCTTGGGCTATGGGACCCTCGCGTTCGACCCGGTCCGGTTCCCCAATGCCCCGGCGATGCTGGCCTGGCTGCGGGAAAAGGGGATCCATCCCGTCCTTTGGGTCGGGCCCTGGGTCACCGACCCCGTGCGGCAGGAGGCCCTCTCCTACGGCTACCACGTGCGGAACGCGATCCCCTTCCTTCCGGAAGCCTCCTCGACTTCGCGAACCCAGAGGCCGTCTCTTGGTGGCAAGAGAAACTCGTCCCTTTGATCGAGCTGGGGATCGCCGGGTTCAAGCTGGACCGAGGGGATGAAAAAGTCCCCGATGGCCTCGTTTTCCAGGGACGCTACGCCGACGGCACGGACTACCGGGAGGGACACAACGCGTATCCTCTTTGGTTTGCCCGCGCGGCCGGGGCCTTCGCCCGGGCCGGGGTGGAGGAGTTCTGGTGCGGGCGGGGTGGGCTGGGAGCTCCCGGTATGCGGTGGCGTGGGGCGGGGATCCCGCGGCGAGCGTGTGGGGCCTTCGGGAATCCATCATCGCCCTCCAGCGCGCCGCCGTGATCAACTTCCCGATCTGGGGTTCGGACACCGAAGGATACGTGGGGCGGCCCAGCCGGGAGGTCCTGGCCCGGTGGCTTGGGTTCTCCTGCTTCTCGCCGATCATGGAGGTCGGCCCCACCGCCAACCTCGCCCCCTGGGCGTGGGCCCCGGATGGGGCCAAAGCTCAGGTGGACGCGCAGGGCTACCACTTTGAACCAAGCTACGACGAGGAGCTCGTGGCCATCTGGATCCTTTACGCCAGGCTCCATGCGGATCTTGCCGACTACCTCTACGAGCAAGCGAGGGTGGCCCACGAGCGGGGGGCCCCCATCGTGCGGCCCATGGCCCTCGCCTTCCCCGGCCGTCCCGAGTACGTGGACGGTTGGGATCAGTACCTCCTCGGCCCGGACATCCTGGTGCGGCCGATGTGGGAGCCGGGGGCGACCCAAGTGGCGGTGCTCATCCCCGAGGGCACCTGGGTGGACGTGTGGACGGGGGCCGTGGTCCGGGGACCAACCACGGCGGTGGTGGCCGTCCCCCTCCACGTGATCCCCGTGTTCGTCCGGGCAGGGAGCGACCTCTCCCTCGGGGACCTTTGGGCGCGGTGGGAGGAGGCCCAAGCCCGGGCCCGCGCCCGCCCGAACCTGCCAGCCCTGGCGGGCTCGGTGCGCTAAGCTGTGTTCTGCTTACCTCCGAAACGGCCGTGCACTATAATGGACCCAAGTTCAGGGGAAGGGGGTGGAAGCCGACTGCAATGAGGTAAGCAAGATTTCAATCCGGGAGACGATTGCTAAGGAGGGTGTGATGCGGCGATGGTGGGCAGTGTTAGCAGTGGTGTTGGCAGTAGGCTTGGTAAGCCAGGCTCAAGTATTGAGGATCGCATTCGACGCGGCCGACCTCAAGACCCTGGATCCCCACTACGCGGCGGCGACGATGGACCGGGCGGTGGTGGACATGTTGTTCAACGGTCTCGTCCGCTACAAGCCCGGGGACATCACCGCGTTCGAGCCGGACCTGGCCGAGTCGTGGGAGGTCTCCACCGACGGGCTCACCTGGACGTTCCACCTCCGGCCGAAGGTGCAGGTCCATCCGTTCCCGGGGGCCCCGGAGGGGTATGAGCTCACGAGCGAGGACGTGGTGTTCTCCCTCCAGAAGGCCGCGGATAAAGACCGCTCGGCCTACGCCGGGGAATACGTGGGGATGAGGTTCGAGGCGGTGGACCCGTACACGGTGCGGATCATCCTGGACAAGGCCCTCTCCCCGTCGTTGTTCCTCCCCAAGGTGGCGGATTACGCCGGTGGGTTCATCGTCCCAAAGGGGCCGTACGAGGCCCTTGGGCCCCGGTTCGCCACCAACCCGGTGGGCACAGGGCCGTTCCAGTTCGCTGAGTACGTGCCCACCCAGAAGGTGCGGCTTGTTCGGAACGACCGGTACTTCCGGGGGGCTCCCCTCCTCGCGGGGGTGGAGGTATGGTACATGCCCGATGTGACCGCGCGCCTGAGCGCCCTCGTCACCGGGGAGGTCCACGTGATCGAGGGGGTGCGGGAGCAGGCGTGGGTGGAGGCGGTGAAGCGCATGCCGGGGGCGGTGGTGGACGTGTTCGGCCCCGGGGAGACCGAGGTCCTCCACCTCAACATGTCCAAGGACCCCATCACGAACCTCCAGGTGCGCCAGGCCATCGCCTACGCCATCAGCCGGGAGGAAGTGATCACCGCCATCGGGCCCGATGTGGCTGAGCCGCTGTGCGCCGCGGTCCCGCCCTACCTCGCCGGCGGCCTCACCTGCGCCGAGGCCGCGGAAAAGGGGCTCCTCTATGAGGCCAACCTGGAGCTGGCCCGCAACCTCCTCGCCGCGGCCGGCTACCCCAACGGGTTTGCGATCAGCGCCTACATCACCGAGCGCGCTTCCTACCGAAAGCCGTTCGAGAACGTGCAGGCCCAGCTCGCCCGGGTTGGGATCCGCCTGAACATCACGGTGGTGGACCACTCCTCCTTCCACACCCTGATCCGCCAGGACGTGAACCCACTCGTCCACTACGAGGCGTGGCGACCGAGCGCCGATGCGTTCCTGACCCGGTTCTACCACTCGGCCTCGACCGTGGTCACCGGGGCCAAGCCGGACACAAACTTCTCCCATGTGACCTCCGTCGACGGGCTGATCGAGGCCGCCCGCTACGAGCTCGACCCGGCCCGCCAGGCCGAGCTGTGGAAGGAAGCCCAGGTGAAGCTTCTCGAGGAGCTTGCCTCCTATCCGCTCTACGTCCTCAAGTTCGTGTTCGCCCGGTCGGAGAAGGTGGACTACGGGTACGTGCTGCGGTCCTCGCTCGCCCTGTATCCTCAAGTCACCGAACTAACCCGAATTAAGTGAATCCGGTTGGGGGCGGGCCGAATCCGCCCGCCCCCTTCTTGATCCCGGACCAATGGTGCGGTACACGGTGCGACGGCTGTTGGTGGCGTTCCCTACGCTCCTTGCCGTGTACACCCTGGTGTTTCTGTTCGTGCGGGTGGCACCGGGGGACCCAGCGGTAGCGGCCCTGGGCGACTATGCCTCGGCAGAGGCAGTGCAGGCCCTACGCGAACGGATGGGGCTCACCGCCCCGTTGTGGATCCAGTACGGCCGGACCCTGGCGGGGTACCTAAGGGGAGACCTCGGACGGTCCCTCATCACCGGCATCCCCGTTGGGCAGCAGGTCGCCACCGCCCTCCCCCACACCTTGGAGCTCACGTTCGCTGGGATCGTCATCGGGGCCATCCTTGGGATTCCCACCGGCATCCTCACTGCCGTGCGCCGCAACCGCCTCCCCGACTACGTGGGCCGCACCCTCGCCCTGGTGGGCCTGTCCATCCCCGCCTTCTACCTCGGGATCCTCCTCATCCTCGGGTTCGCCGTGCAGCTACGGTGGTTCCCGGTGATGGGGTCGGGCCCGTTCTCTGACGCGCGCGCGAACTTGCGGCACCTCGCGCTCCCAGCCCTCACCTTGGGGATCATCATGACCTCGTTCGTGACGCGCATGACCCGGTCCTCACTCCTCACCGTGCTTCGGGAGGACTACGTGCGCACCGGGCGGGCCAAGGGCCTGCGGGAGCGGACCGTGGTGTACCTCCACGCCCTGCGCAACGCCCTGATCCCGGTGGTGTCGGTGCTGGGGATCCAGGCGGCGGTGCTCATCGGGGACTCGGTGATGACGGAGATCGTGTTCTCCCGGCCGGGCCTGGGCCGCCTCATGGTCCAGGCCATGATGCAGCGGGACTACATCGCCCTCCAAGGGTTGATCGTCATCTATGGGGCACTTGTGGTCCTTGTTAACCTCGTCACCGACCTTTCCTACGGGCTCATCGACCCCCGGATCCGCTATGAGTAGGTGGATGCGCAGCCGACGGGTGCGGGCGTTCCTGCGGAACAGGACCGCCGTAGCCGGGGCGGTCCTCGCCGCAGCCGTGACCCTGGGTGCCTTGGTCGCCCCGGCAGTGGCCCCCCATGACCCCCTCATCCAGGACGTGTACCACATGCTCGCCCCCCCGGGCGGACCCTACCCCCTCGGGACCGACGATCTCGGGCGCGATGTGCTGTCGCGCATCTTGTACGGGGCCCGGGTGTCCATCACGGTCGGCGTGTTCTCCGTTCTCATTGGAACAGGAATAGGGACGTTCGTTGGCTTGGTGGCTGGCTATTTCGGAGGGCCGCTGGAGCTCGGGGTGATGCGGGTGGTGGACATCCTCATGTCCTTTCCGGTCCTGGTGATGGGGCTCATGTTCATGGCCATCCTCGGCACGGGGATGGACAAGCTCATCGTCGCGATCGGGCTCGTGCTCACCCCCCAAATCGCCCGACTCGCTCACGGGGCGGTGGTGGCCCTACGGGAGATGGAGTACATCACGGCAGCCCGGGCCGCGGGGGCGGGGCCGTGGCGCATCCTACGACGGCATGTGCTCCCCAACGTAGCCGGAGAGATCCTGGTCATGGCCACCCTGTGGATGGCCACGGCCATCCGGGTGGAGGCGAACCTGTCGTTCATCGGGCTTGGGGTGTCCCCACCCACGCCCACTTGGGGGAACATGATCCGGGAAGGGGTGCGGTGGCTGGTGGTGACCCCATGGCTTTCGGTGTTTCCAGGCCTAGCCATCGTCATCGCCGTGCTTGGGTTCAACATGGTGGGGGACGGCCTGCGGGATGCGATGGACCCGAAACTCCTCTGATCAGGCGAGGAGGATTCCCAGGGCGATGCCCACCGCCCCGAGCAGGGCGGCCACCGCGGCCCGGTCCAGGGTGAACCGGGGAAGACGAGGGTGGAACCGCCGCACCGCAAGGTACAGGCCGTAGCCGGCCCCGGCCCCGAGGAACGCCTCGCCCCACGCTCCCGGGGTCATGAGCCCCGAAAACTCCGCCAGCCCCCATAGCCCAAACCCCACCACCGCTCCCATGAGAAGGCCCATGCCCCCGAACCCACCCCGGCGGCCGGCCGGGCGGAGGAGGGGGAGGAGCTTGGAGAAGGAGGCGGCGGTGCCCACCCCGAGGGCGAAAAGAACCCATTTGGCTACGGGAGGGGCCCCGATCGCCAGCGCCCCTTTGGCCGCAAACCCCGCCAGGGGCGGAAGAGCGGCGATGGCCCACGTCCCCACCCCCAGGGCCAAGGCTGAAGGGAGGGGGAGGCGACCGGCCAGGGCGGGGATGGACCGAACGCCCGTCCCTTCGATTCCCGTGCCGGCGGCGAGGAACAAAAGCCCCTTGAACAGGCCATGGGCCACGGCATACAGGATCGCCCCAAACTGGGCCGGCCCGCCCAGCCCAAGGCCGATCAGGACATACCCAAGCTGGGACACGGTGGAGAAGGCAAGGAAAACCTTCAAATCCGGCTCCCAGATGGCATAAGTGAGGCCGCCGAACCCGGTGAGGAGCCCGAGGGCGATGAGCATCGGCCCCACCGGAAACGCTTCCGCGAGCCGGGCCAGGGCCACGGCCCCCATATTCACCACCACCCCCGAGAGAACCGCGGACACCCCGGTCGGGGCGTAGCCGTGGGCGGGCGGGAGCCAAAGCCCGAACAGGAACAGGCCCCCCTTGACCGCCGCCCCGGCCAAAGGCAGCCCCACCCCTACCGCGAGCGCAGGATCGGAAAGATCAAGGGACATGGCGGCGATTTCACTTATCGAGAGCGTCCCGAGCTTCCCGTACACGAGCCCAAGCCCAAATAGATACAAGGTCATCCCCACCGTGGCCAAAATGAGGTACTGCAAGCTCGCCCACACCGCCCTGACCTTGCCCTCGTACCCGGTGAGGAGGAAGGAAAGGAGGGAGGCCAGCTCCAGCGCCACGTACAGGTTGAACAGGTCCCGGGAGAGCACCGCGGCCAAGCACGTCCCCATGAGGAGGGCGAGAAGGGGGTGGAACGCCCCGGTCCGGTGCCGTTCGTGCCACAGGACCACGGTGTGGACAACCAGGATGAGGGCCCAGAACGCCAGGGCCAGGGTATCCCCGGCCACCGGGATCCCCCACGGAACGCCGCCCACCACCCCTTCCGGGAACCCCGGGGCCCAGGCGGCCAGGGCGGCGAGCCCGGCCAGGATGGCCAGGGCCGCGCACAGGCGGGCCTTCCCGAGGAGGCCCACCACCCCCAAGGCCAGGTATGCCAAAACCCCCACCAGGGCAGCGTTCATGGCTCCTCCGGTTCCCGGTCCAGCTTGTGGACGTCCTGGGTGTGGCGGTGCTCGGTGAGGAAGATCACGTACACCAGGGCCAGGGCGAGGGTGGCGAAGTGGATGACGATCGCGGTGAGGACCAGGGCCTGGGGGAGGGGATCGGCGGCCGGCCCTGAGCCGAGGCCCGCGATGGGCGGCCGGGCCCCCGGCCGATGGCTCAGGGCCACCAGGAACAGGATCGCCCCGCCCGCAGCCACGTTGAGGCCGAGGAGCTTCCAGATCACGTTGCGGCGCCGCACGAGCGTCCACAGGCCCAGTCCGGCCAAGGCGATCCCGAGCGCCGCAGCAGCGATGCCCTCCACTTTACACCTCCCCCCGCGTGCTCGCGAAGTGGTGGAGCACCACCCATGCCCCGATCGCCACCTCCAGGCCGATCAGGACGTTGGCGCCCACCAGGAGCCAACTTCCCCGCCAGCTCAGGACCAGGATGAGCCCGCCCAGGGCAAGGAGGGCGGCGATGGCCCCGTACTCCACCCGCTCCAGCGACGGTTCGTGCAGCTCCTGGCTCAAGCGGTCCACGCCCTTGGCCAGGGCGAGGAGGAGGAGCCCCGAGCCGAGGATGGCCCCGGCCGGAAATCCTCCCCCCGGGCCGAGGTGGCCGCTTCCCGCGATGTAGACGCTCAGGACCACGATCGGCCCGAGCAGGATGTCCGCGGCCCGGGTGAGGAGAGGCGTCTCCGCCACCGGGGGAAGGGCCCGCCCCAGAAGAGACCGCTCGCCCTCGGCGAGCGGCGTCCCTCTCAGGGGCCGCAGCCCCATCCGCACCCCGACCAGGGCCATCGCGTACACCAAGACCTCGAGCAGGGTGTCCCACAGACGGGCGCCGAGCACGATCGCCGCCACCGCGTTCCGCGCCCCGAAGGCCGCGGCCGCCTCCTCCCAACGGGGCACAGGGGGCCGGGGAAACAGCCCCCACGTCCCCAGGGCGAGGAGGCCGACCAACGCCACCACGGCCGCCCCAGCGAGCCACCTCATCCCAGGTACCTTTCCCGAAGGCGCTCAAGCTCCCCGCTCGCCTCGAGTTCGCCCAAGAACACCTCTAACGCCTGATGGACTTCCTCTTCCCCAGGGGCCACGGCGAACCGGAACGCGAGGTCCTCCAGGGCGGCCGTTTCCGCCTCGCCGACCCGATCGCGCAACTGCCATTCCCACAGGCGCAGGAGGTCCACCACCGCCTCGCCGAGATCGCCTCGGCTCAATGCGGAGGCCAGCTCCTGGGGGTCCTCGTAGGTGGGCCCGCCAGGAGGGAGGTGGTCCTGGCCGCGGTCGCCGGCCACCGCCCCGCACGGGCCGGGGCCGGTGCGGACGGCGATCATCCGGGTGGGCACGAGGGGCCGGGAGAGGAGCACCCTCTCCCCTTCCCGGGGAAGGAATCCGCCCGCGGCGAGATCGGCCTCACCTGCGGCGAGGAGCCGAGGGACGTCCGTCCGGGCCACCCACAGGACCTCGATGTCCCGATGGAGCCACCGTCCGAACCGCTCCAGGATCTCCCACTCCAGCCCGGCCACCGCGTCCCCTTCCTGGTACAGGAGGGGGCAGACCTCGGTGGCCGCCACCACGAGACGCCCGGTCCGGCGCAGGGCAAGAAGGTAGATGAACGTGACCAGGGCAAACCCCACCGCGGCCTCGGTGAGGGCCACGTCCGGGGCCGCCAAAAACAGGTACACCCCGGCCAGGGCCAGGGAGTGCGCCCCGACCCCGATCACCCCCCACAGGAGGCGCCGCCGGGTGAGTGCGAACACAGCGAGCGCCAGAGTCAGCGCGCACAGGAGCATCGTGGCCATGCTCACCGATCCTTGGGACGATGGCCGCGCACGAACGCGCCCTTGGCGATGGCGTGGGTGGCAAGCGGTCCGGAAAAGAGGAGGCACAGGATCAGGAGCACCATGATCCCGCTCCCGGGCCCCCATCCCGCGCGGAGGATGAGCCCCACCAAGAACAGCGTTGCCCCCCCGGTGTCGGCCACCCCGGCCGCCTGGAGCCGATCGTAAGGATCGCGGAACCGGATCATGCCCAGGCCCCCGAGGAGGAGCGGGGCCACCCCCAGCCCCAGGAGCACGTCCCCGATCATCGTTCCCCCCGTTCCCCGAACCTGGCCACCAGAACCGTGCCCAAAAACCCGAGCACGGCGTAGGCCAGGGCCACGTCGAGGAGGAGGCCGTGGCCGGAGAGGGCGGCCTCGGCGGCGAGGAGAAGGGCCACCCGCACGTTCAGCGCCGCCGCGCCGCACAGGCGGTCCCACAAGGTCGGCCCGCGCCATAGCACGAAAAGCGGGGGAAGCGCCGCCGCGGCCACCGCCACCTCGATGGCGATCCTCATCCCCAAAGCCTTTCCAGGATCCGCTCCACGGTGGCGAGCCCGGGAAGCTCCGGTCCCGGCGGGCGGTGGAGACAGTGCACGTAAAGGAGGTCCCCTTCGATGAGGAGGGCGATCGTGCCCGGGGTCACGGTGATCGCCCACAGGAGGAGAAGCTGGCCCAGTTCCGAGCGCAGCCGCACCGGCACCGCCACGATCCCCGGCCGGGCGGTTCCGGCCAAGATCGCCCACCCGGTGGAGGCCACCGCCTGGGCCACCCGGCCTGCCACCACGACCGCGAACGCGAGCCACAGGTCCCACCGGATCCAGGCCGAGACTGGGAACGGAAGGCGAACGCGCCCCACGGCCAGAGCGATGAGGAGGCATGCGGGAAACGCAGCGCCCAAGGATATCACGGGCCACGCCGCTCCCCGCCAGAGAAGCGCCCACAGGCCCCAAAGGAGCGCCCCAACCACGATCCCCCCGATCCAACGTGCCATGGCCGTTTCAAGTATACCGGGGGAGCGCGCTTGCCCGGGACCCGGTCCCATGGTAGCCTCAACTTGGTCGCGTGATCCTGGGAGGATAGGAGGGGTTATGGACAATTGGTGGCGGGATTTCCTTTCGTTCCGGCGGTACATCACCCCGGCCGTGATGCCGGCCGTGTTCTGGATCGGGGTAGCCATCGCCATCATCATGGGCCTCATCACCATCATCGAGGGGGCACGGGCCCGGGTGGGGGCGGATGCGCGGCTCATCGCCTGGGGCATCATCATCCTGTTCCTCGGCCCCCTGTTCGTCCGCATCCTGTGTGAGCTGGTAATGACGTTCTTCCGCGGCGAGGACTAGCACGGCGGAAGATGCGGGTACGGCTGTGGAAACGGTGCGGTTCGAACCGCTCACCCCGGACCGGGTGTCGCTCCTCGCCGGGTTGTGCGACGCCTGTCTCTAATGGGAGGATCCCCAGGCGTTTGCCGCGAGGCTCCCCAAAGAGGAGTCCCTTGCCCGCAAAGCGCAGTGGCTCGCCACCCATCCCGAGGCCGGCGGAGTCGTGGCGTCCGTGGGAGGCGCGCCGGCCGGGTTCGTCCTCATCGGTCCGGCTTGGCTCTTCCCGCAGGCGGGCGCGTATTCCTCCGGGCCCCCATCCGCGGATGCGGCGTTCGTGGCTTGTCTCTTCGTCTCCTCGACCGCCCGGGCCCGTGGCCTCGGCCGGGCCCTTGTCCGAGCGGCGGAAGGGTGGGCACGGGCCCACCGGTATCCGGCCGTGGAGGCGTTCGCTCGGGCGGGTGACGCCAACAACCCGTCTGGCCCGCTTGGGTTCTGGGAACGGTGCGGGTACCGGGTGACCCGCGCCGCCGACGCGTTTCCCTTGGTGCGCAAGGAACTCACGCTTCCGCCCCCGGCCCAACGCGGTTGACCCGAAGGCTTTCTTTCGCCCACACCGGGGCGGAAGGCCCCCCATGGGCGGCCGAGGTACAATCGAAGGCCATGCGGGGGCTCGCCCTTGCTGTGCTGTTCCTCGTCGGCCCCGGGCTCCTTGCCGCGGGGTCGGAGGTGGTGAAGCTCGTGCTGGACGGCACGGTGAACCCGGCCACCAGTGCCTACATCCTGCGTGGCCTGCGGGTGGCGGAGCGGGCAGGGGCAGCGCTGGTGGTGCTGGAGCTAGACACCCCCGGGGGGTTGGACAGCGCGATGAAGGAGATCATGGAGGGGATCCTCGCCTCCAAGGTGCCGGTGGTGGTGTGGGTGGGCCCGGCCGGGGCGCGGGCGGCGTCGGCGGGCACGTTCATCCTCCTTGCTGCGGACGTGGCGGCCATGGCCCGCGGGACGAGCGTGGGGGCGGCGCACCCGGTGGCGATCACCGGCGAGGCGCCGCAGGAGGAGGACCCCATGGCCCAGAAGATCGTCAACGACGCGGCCGCCCGCATCCGGTCCGTGGCCGAGCTGCGGGGGCGAAACGCGGACTGGGCGGAGCGTGCGGTGCGGGAGTCGGCCACCGCCACCGCGCCGGAGGCCCTGGATCTGGGGATCATCGACCTCGTAGCCGACTCCATCCCCGAGCTCCTGGCCCACTTGGACGGGCTCATCCTGCGCGACGGCCGTGTCCTCCGCACCCAGGGGCTCCCGGTGCGCGAGGTGGGCATGAGCCTGAAGGACCGGTTCTTCTCCTACCTCGCCGACCCGAACCTGGTGTACATCCTGCTCATGGTGGGCCTGTACGGGCTGATCTACGAGTTCTTTACCCCGGGGATTGGACTCGGGCTCATCGTTGGCGGCACGTCCCTGCTTCTGGCCCTGCTCGGGCTCCAGATCCTGCCCATCAGCCTGGTGGGGATCGGCCTCATCCTGTTCGGGGTGCTCCTGATGGTGCTGGACGCGTTCACGCCCACGAACGGCCTCCTCACCGCCGGAGGGGTGGTAAGCCTCCTCATCGGTTCGTTCTCCCTATTCGACATCGAGAGCCCGGTGATCGGGCTATCGTGGGTCACGGTGGCGGCCACGGTGGGGACGTTGACCCTGATCTTCCTGTTCATCGTGTCCAAAGGACTCCTGGCCCAACGCCACCGCCCGCGCCCCCTCACCACGATGGTGGGCCTCGCCGGGGTGGCCAAGGAAGATCTGTCCCCGGAGGGGTGGGTGGTGGTGAAGGGCGAGTACTGGCGGGCCCGAGCACAAGGGGAGCCGATCCACAAGGGCGACCGGGTGACCGTGGTCGCCCAGGAGGGCCGCCACCTCGTGGTGCGACGCCACCCGTAGGTCCTCTCAATCCTCCTTCAGCCACTCCCGAAACTTCTCCTTGATCCTCCGCTCCAACCTCTCCCCAAGCTCGTCCCAGTCCACGTCCTCCTCGGCCCCGGCCCAGCGGGCCAATCCCCGCTTGATCTTGGACTCGATTCCGCGTCCGTACTCCTCCCACCGGCGCTGCCTGTGCCACGCCAGCTTGAGCCGCCAGGCAGCGCCGATCCCCGCCCAGGCAAACAGGAGGATCAGGAGGAACCACAGGCCACACGCCTGGAGATAGGAGAGGGGCTTGTAGATCTCCAGATGCCCGGCGACGATGGTGTTCCACAGCATCATGATCACCCAGCTGAAGAAAAAGAACGCGGCCACGCCCCCGCCGGCGACCAACCTCGTCAGCAATCTCATCGGATCCACCTCCTTGAGTGCCAGGGCCATTCTACCAAGGCGTCGGCCTTTATGGCCGACGCCGTCCCTCCATGGGCGACGTCAATTCCTTAGCACCGGCTGGGCCAGGCGATGCGCTCCCCACCGAGAGTCAACGAACCGCCGGAACGCGTCCTGGATCGCGGGGTGACGCAAGGGAAGGCCGTCGGGCTCCTCCCAGTACCCAAGCACGTGCAGGGTCCTGGTTTTCGCGTCGTAGCGGCCGTCGAACCGGGCCACGAACCGCCCCCGGTGAAGCACGGGGAGCACGTAGTACCCGTACCGGCGGTGGGCCGGCTTCTTGTACACCTCCCACGCGTACTCGAAGCCCCACACCTTCTTCAGGGCGGCCCGGCACCAAAGGAGCGGATCAAGCGGGGCGAGGAACCGGGCGCGGTCGGAAAGCGGCGCCCGCTCGGCCGCGGCCAGGCGTTCCTCGGCGTCCGGCGGGGCGTAGAACGGGGTGCGAACCCCCTCCACCTGGACCAGGGCGATGTGGCCTTCCTCCACCAGGTGCCCGGCGAGCCCGCTTGGGCGGGTCTCGCCCCCGGCGGCCATGAGGGCCCGAAACCACGGGAACTCCTCGATTGGGATCGCGCACAGCACCTTGTCCCAGTACTCGAACCCCAGCCGCTTTCGGTGCAGAAGGTCCAGGAACTCCCCCGGGTGCGTGCCGTCCACACGGGCCTGGATCACGAGGTCGTGGTTCCGGCCAAGGACCGGCAGGGGATCGAGCTGGACCCCGCGCAGGTCGCGGAACGCCTGGCGAATGCCCTCGTCGCCGCGGGGTAGCTACGGCCGTGGAGCCCCACCGCGGAAAGCTGAAACAGGCGCGCCTCTTCCGTCGACCACCGGAGGACCATCGCCGGCCACTTTATCCAGGACTGACCCCCAAGCCCGGACGGGAATCGCGAACCTGTAGCTCACTCCTTCCCCCACGTCACGACGGAAACCCCGGGGCTCAGCGAGAACGGGAGTTCGATCCCCGCCCAGTCAACGAGTCTCACGGATCTCAGTTCGACCGTGACCGTTCCCTCGGGGTGCTTGGTCTGATCCACCACCACCTGGACCGTGACGAGCTTCCCAGCGCGGGCTTGGGTTCGGGAGGCTTCGACCTTGAACGTCAGCTCACCGGTTTCGGGGTCAAGGGTCTCCTCGACGATCCGGTAGGGAGCTTCGGCGATGAGCTTCAGGGATACGTCCTCTAACGTGAGAGGCGCGGTCGGCGTGTACCTGAATACGCCTTGGAACGTGCCCACCGTCTCGCCGTCGGTGGAGACCTCCACCTTCGAGTCCACCGACTGGAGCTGGATCTTGGGCTGTCCGAAGAAGATCGCCTTTGCGGGAAGGGCTTCCTGCACGCCGGAGAACTTCGTGAGCGCGGTAGGCAGGTACAACCAGTCGAACGGCAAGGCCTCCTCGACCTTCACCCGGTGGGAGAGGAGGAGGCTCCCTCCGAGCGGCATCTTCCCGCCCAAAACGAGGGTAGTGACGAGGGACAGCGACCCATTGTCAAGAACGAGTATCGGCTTGCCGTCGGGAGCAACGAGGTCAAGCTTGCCGAGGGCCGTCGCGTACCCGAGGAAGTTGCCACGGGTGTCGGAGAGGTCAACCCCTGTGATCTGGGACGAGACCGTCCCCTTGGAGACCAGCTCAAGATGATCCACACGAATCGGGGTGTGGTTGCGGTCGTTGTCGGTCAGGGTGAGGGTGGAGTAGGTGAGGGACGACGGCACGGTGGTGAACACCCGCCCAGCGTCGGGGACGTTGAGCACAACCTGTTCGAACCCGGCTGCGACCACCTGGTCTGGAATCGGATCGGAGAAGGTGAACGCCTGCTCCTGGGGTCCCTGTTTCCCCTCGCGAACGGTGATCCTCCACGTGGGAGCAACGGTCGCAGGGTCCTTGGGGAGGAACGTTGTCGGAACTGTCACCCACAGACGCACGGGCCCTGGCCGCACCTCGTTGAACGTGTCGAAGGCCACGAACGCCGGCTCGGGGAGCGTCACGTTTACCCCGGCCGGGGCTTCGATCCGCGTCACGCCGTTGTTGATGTCCACGGTCCAGATGAGATCACGCGGACCATCGACACGCACCGCGACCACGTACAGGTGGTGGGTGTTCACGTCCCCGGTGTCCCACACCTCGGCCTCGGCGACGAGGAATACGTCCCCGGGGTTGAGCACACCGCCTTCCGGACCAGGGAGGCCCTGGGCACCAAAGCTTCCCTCGACCACAAAGGTTTCGGGAACGCCGTCGGTGAGATCGATCATCCCCCCTTCCTTGCCCTCCGACCACCACAGCCGGATTCGGGGCTGGATCGTGTGTCCGTGAACGATGCGGTCGGTGACCTTGACCCAGATCTCGAGCCAGGCCTCGCCGTCGTCGGGGATCATCCGCTCCTCAGCTGGACGGGAAAGAAGGACTTCCGCGATCGGGAGCCCTGGCCAACGGCCGAACACCGTCTTCTGGCCAGCGATCTCGATCCGCACCTCGACCCACTCGATCTCGGCGGCGGTCGCTGTCCCCACGTTGTCGATTTGAAGTCGGGTGAAGTACACGGGATCTCGGTTGCCCGCGTCGTTGTCGCGAAGCAGCGCACGCATCACGAGGCCGGTGTCGGTGGGGTTGAACGGCTTGTTCCCGTAACCAAGATCGCGGTACTCCTCGATCTGCCCGAACGCACCTACGCCCAGGATCAACATAGCCGCGAACATCACGAGTTTGCGCACGATCGCCTCCTTGGCTCACCAATGATACCGTACGAAGGAGGCAACGGTTGGAACGGCCAGATGAGAGGGACGAGCAGGATCACTACGTCGTAGGAGATCGCGGTGAGAAGCCCTCCTACCACGAGGTAGTCGGTGAACCGGTAGCCTGCGGTGAGGACAAGGGTGTTGGGAGGAGTCGCCACCGGCGTGGCGAACCCGGCGGCGCACGTCGCGGCGAGGGCCATCATCATTGGGTATGGGGATACGCCCATCTGTTGGCTCAAGAAGAGGGCGATTGGGGCAAGCATCGCGGTGACAGCAGAGCCTGTTGCCCAAACCCACAAACCCTGATGACAGGCGAACTCGGAAGGGGGCTACGGCCGCTCA
>JANLFW010000005.1:0-6397 GCA_024653305.1 Candidatus Acetothermia bacterium
CGTGGGTCCGACGCTCGATCTGGCCAGGGCGCATCGGGAGCATCGGTTGCCTGCGGTCGAGGGCCTGGACCTGGGTCTTCTCGTCCACGCACACGACCACCGCGTTCTCTGGAGGGTCAAGGTACAGCCCAACCACATCCACCACCTTGGCCACGAAGTCAGGGTCAGGGGAGTGGGAGAAGGTACCGATCCGGTGGGGCTTCAGCTTGTGCTCGCGAAGGATCTTGTGCACGGTGTCCCGACCGACCCCGGTGGCCTTGGCTAAGCTGCGAACGCTCCACTGCGTGGAGGGTGGGCGCCCGTTGCAGGCAGCCTCCACCACCCGGAGGCGATCCGCCTCCGCGTACACCCGCGGCCGCCCCGGGCGGGGCTGATCGGTCAGCCCGTCAAGTCGATGGCGAACGAACCGCTCCCTCCACCGGGCGACCATCGACCGGGACAGATCCACTTCCTGGGAGATCTGCGTGTTCGTGGCCCCTCCCGCGGCGAGAAGGATCAGCCGTGCCCGCTGCACCTGACGGAAAGGAGCGGTCCGGGGGTTCGCAAGCGCCTTGCGCTCCTCCGGGGTCAACTCCACTACGACCGCTCTGTTGGACATGCCTCACTGTGCTTGCCCGTACCTGGCCACTCCCTACCCTGACAGGACACTAGCTTCCCTGCGGGGGCCGCAGGAGAAGGCGGACCTTCGCTGCCAGGTCGTCCAGGGCTGGCCCAGGGCCGCGCCCCACGGCGCGCCCCCAAACGCCGGGCTCCCCACCACGAGCTCCACCGCGGCCGCGGCCTCGATCGTGAACGCCCGCGTGGCGATCGGCACGGGGTTGGGAACCTGGTACAGCTCGGCCACGTAGTCCCCCGGGGGGAAGACCTGGTTCCACGTCACGCACGGGGTCCCCACCGCGGACGAGGCCACGGGCGACGTCCAGCTAGGGGTCAGCGCCGTCGCGGGGCGGACCACGACGTAGAAGGAGTTGGGCGGCGTCGGGTCCCGGTTCCCGAGCGTCACCGTTTCCCCGCTGTAGTACACGCTCCTTTCCGTGCGGAACCCGCCCAAACAGACGTCAAGCGGGAAGTACAGGGCCACCTCCTCGCCGGGCTAACCCCTCAGGAACAGGAAATCCTGCTTTCCCTCCTGGAAAACGCCCTCCAACGCGCCGAGGGCCGCACGGAAAGGGGTGGACGATCGAACGGGTTGTGGAACGGACGGAAAGGAGGCCCGCAGGATGAGCAAGAAGGTGAGGCTGGAGGAATTGGCGGCGTTTTCCCAGGTTGGGCCGGTCAAGTGGGACGTCCACCGGGGGGGAGGACTTCAACGTGCTCGTGATCGCTTTAGACCAGGGGCAGGAGATTCCCGTGCACTACGAACCCTACAGCGTCTCCTTCTTCGTGGTGTCTGGGACTGACTCACTCGATGATCCGCCGGAAGTTCGCCGAGGCCAAGGAAAACATGACGAGGTTGAAGGCCAAAATCGCCAAAATGTCCAGCCCAAGGTTTTGAAGGTCCCCGGTAATGAGGAGCGCCCGCACCGCATCCACCACGTAGCTCATGGGGTTGACCCGGGCGAAGGCCTGAAGCACCGCCGGCATCATCTGCACAGGGTAAAGGGCGTTGCTCGCGAAGAAAAGGGGAAAGGTTATGGCCTGCCCAATCCCCATGAACCTCTCCCTCGTCTTCAAGAACGAGGCGATGAGCATGGATAGGGCGGCAAACCCGCCGGAGGCGAGGAAGATCGCGACGAGGGCGAGGGCGAAGTAGCCCACGTTGGGCACGAACCTGACCCCGACGAGGAGGGCGATGGGGACGATGATCAGGGCCTGAAAGATGGCGCGCACGCCGGAGGCCATCGCCCTCCCGATGACGATGGCATAGCGGGAAGCGGGCGTGACGAGGAGCTTCTTCAAGATCCCGGATTCCCTCTCCCAAACGATGATGAGGCCGTAGAAGATGGAGACAAACGTCGTGGATTGGATCAGGACCCCGGGCGTGATGAAGGAAGTGTACGGGACGTTGCCGGTGGGAATGGCGCGGATGGCGCCCATGATCGGGCCGAAGACCCCGATCCAAAGAAGGGGTTGGACCGCCCGGGAATAAAGTTCCATGCGGTCATGTCGGAGCCTTCTGAGTTCGAGCTCAAGCATGGCTAAAAGAGCCCGAACTGCGCTCGCCATGGCTCATCCCCTCCTGATCATCCTCCGGACCTCGCGGACCTCGCTGATCCGGCCTCCGGCCTCGAACCTGGTGCCGGCGTACTTCAGGAACACGTCGTCCAGGGTGGGCTTGGTCATGGAGACCCGGGCCACGCTCAGCCGCTCTTCCCGCAACGCCTCCATGATCCTGGGCAGGGCTGCCTCATAATCCTTCACCACCACCCGCACCTCGAAGTCCTCGGCGATCACGTCTTCCACGAGCTCGAGGGCCCTGAGCCTCTCCACGCACTCGGGCCGGAAGTCGTTGGAACCAAGGGAAAGGGTGATCACCTCGCCGCCCACGGAGCGCTTCAGTTCCTCGGGGGTGCCGGCCTTCACGATCTTTCCGCGGTCGATGATGGCGATCTCATCGGCGTAGAGGTCGGCCTCGTCCATGTAATGGGTGTTGAAGAAAATGGTGACGCCGTACTCCCGCTTGAACAGGCCGAGCTCCTTCCACACCGCCTTCCGGGCGGAAGGGTCGAGCCCGATCGTGGGCTCGTCCAAGAAAAGGATCCTGGGCCTGATGAGGAGGGCGGAGGCGATCTCGAGCCTCCTGATCATCCCGCCGGAATAGGTCTTGACGGGGGATCTCGCGGCCTCGAGGATCCCCATCTTCCCGAGGACATCCGTGATGACCTGTTTGCGCTCGGCGGCGGGGATCCCGTAGATCTTGGCGTAGATGAGGAGGTTCTCGTACCCGCTGATGTCCGTCCAGACGCTCATCTCCTGGGGGACGTAGCCTGAGAGCCTCCGGACCTTGACCCCATCCTTGGCCACGTCCAGGCCGAACACCAGGGCCTCCCCGGCGGTGGGCCGAAGCTGGGTGGTGAGGATCCGGATGAGGGTGGTCTTTCCCGCTCCATTGGGCCCAAGGAGGGCGAAGACCGTTCCCCGTTCGACGGCGAGGTCGACCCCGTCGAGGGCCCGGACGCTTCGGTTGTAAACCTTGACGAGGTTTTTCACCTCGACCGCGGCTTCCATGGTTGTGAACGGGAAACAAGGATAGCACGGGATCCGCGGGATGCAAGTGTTTCGGCCTTGGTCCCCGGTTAGGCGAGGCGGATGCAAAGGCACAAAAGGGCGCGGCAGCTCGCCCGCCGCGCCCTTTCCAAAGTAGCCGTTGCGCGTTCCTACTTCGAGCTGGATGTGGAGTTCGAGGACGCGCCCAAACAAGGGCAGCCGCCCCAGGGGCCGAACCCCCGGAAGCCGCCGCGGAACCCGCCCCGGCCCATCTTCGGGCCGAAGCCCCGGAAGCCGCCCCCCTGGTAGCCCTCGGCCTTGTGGTACTCCAGCTGGGCCTTGAGCACGGCCTTGAGGTAGTCGGCTTGGGCCTGGGTGAGCTCTCCAGCGGCCACGGCCTCGTCGATCAGTTCAGCGCGGGCTTCGAACATGGCCTGGATAAGGGCGTCCTCGGTCACCCCGAGCTTGGCCGCCACCCGGCCCAGGAAGGTCTGGGAAGAGGGGCTCGTGGTTTGGGCCCAGACCACAAAGCCGATGGTCGCCGCGGCGACGAGGGCCACGAGGGTTAGCACGATGACCTTTGCACGCTTATCCATGTTTGACCTCCTCGGACGAGGGCATTGTGCCCCCGTGGCGTGGGGGAGGCATGGACAAGGTATGGAAGTTTTGTGAACCCAGCTCGGGCTAGGCCCCGGGATGGGTTAAGGCCCGGGCGAAGACCCCCAAAACGCGGCCCGAAGGAGGCTTTCCCCGTAGAGGAGACGCCACTGGGCAAGGCCCCCGATCATCGCGTACGCGTCGTGGCCGGCCGCCCGCAGCTCTTGGGCCACCGCGGAGGCCGTCGCCCCATCCTCGTCCAGGCACCACACGGCGAAGGCCACCCCCGCGGGGAGCCCGTCCGGCGCGGGGAGGCCCTCCGCCCAGGCTTTTGCTTCTTCGGGGCGGAGGTTGATCGCCCCCGGGAGGTGGCCCTGGGCGTAGGTTCCAGGGTCCCGGAGGTCGAGGAGGACAAGGTAGCTCTGGGCGATGCGGGCCGGGGAGACCTCATGATCCCCGACGTAAGGGGCCCCCTCCGTCGGAAGGGTCGCCACATCCCCGATCCAAAAGAGATCCCCGAACGCCTGCCGCCATCCGAGGAGCCCGCCGGCCATGAACCGGGCCAGGAACCCGGCCTCAGCCAGTTGGGCCGCGGCCTGGGCCGCCCGCTCCCCGGCCTCGTCGTAGACGTAGACCAGAAACTCTCTGGGAAACCGGTCCAGCCACTGCAGAAGCCCCGGGAGCGGCACGTTCACCGCGCCCAGAAGGTGCCCCCGGGCGAACGCGTCCGGATCGCGCACGTCGAGGAGGAGGTAGTACCGGTAGTACAGGGTGGACGCGGATGCCTCGTGGGGGGCTGCCCGCCGCACGTACCCCCTCACCGTGAGCCGCAGTTCCCGCGCCTCCGGGTCGTCGGTGTACACGCTGACCGTCTCCGCCACCCTCCTCCCGCCGTACCGGGTGGAGTCGAACAGGACCACGAGCTCCATCGACTCCCCCGGAGCCAACTGCCGCCTGGGGAGCGGAGCGGACGTGCAACCGCAGGTGGGCAGTGGGTCGCGGGTGAAGAGAAGCGGCGCGTCCCCGACGTTTGTGAGGACGAACGCGTGTTCCACCACCACCCCGTCCACCACCTCGCCGAAGTCGTACACCGGCTCGTCCACGGCCAAACGCGGCCCGGCCCAGACCCCAACCCCTGTGGCCAGCACAAGCACGGGAACCCATAACCGCTTCCGCATCGCTACCTCCTTGATCGCCAGGGTCGCCTGAGGATACACCCCGACCTGGGCCCGGGTTTCAGGGCGAGGCCCCGCCTCCGCTAGCGGATCACGGTGAAGAACAGCCCGTACACGAGGACGTTGATCGCACTCAGGGGCACCCCGACGCGGGCGAACTCGAGGAACGTGATCGTGTCGCCGGACCGTTCCTCAGCGTTCTGGATGACGATCACGTTGCTCGCCGCCCCCAGGATGAGGAGGTTCCCGGCGATCGTGCTCCCCGCGGCCAGGGCGATCAGGGCCGGGGTCGATGCCCCGGCCTGGATGAGCACCGGCAGGTACAGGGCGACCAAGGGCACGTTGGAGAGGAGTTGGCTTAGGCCGACGCTTACCGCCAGGATCATGGGGATGGAGGTGAGGTTCACGGGGAGAGCGGCGATGGCCCGCTGGAAGGCCCCACACCGCCACACGCTCTCCATGAGCACGAACATCGCCGCGAAGAACACGAGCGTCTTCCAGTCGATCTTGGCGAGGATGTGCAACCGCTTCGGGCTCAAGGCTAGGATCGGCAGCGCCGCGGCGAGGGCGATGTAGGTGAGCCGGAAGTCGACCTGCGGCCACGCCGCCACGACGACGATCTTGACCAGAACCAGCGTCACGATCAGGAGGAGGGAGGCCCGAGCCAGCTTGGCGAGGGCCGGATCGCGCACCGGGGTTGAGGCATGGGCGAGCGCCCCCGGACGGAACGCATCGCGGAAGAACAGGCGCAGGAGGAGGTAGCAGGCAACGAGGTTGAGGGCGGTCGGGAGGAGGAGGTACTTGGCGAACGTAAGGAACGGGATCGGAACTTGCCCGTTCACGGCGATGAGGAGGTTCTGGGGGTTCCCGATGGGGCTCACAACGCTCCCCAGGGTCACCCCGTAGGCGAGGGCGAGGAGGAGGGCGATCGGGGTGCCGACGATGGCCACGGTGTCGTTCATCAGGAACGCGGCCGCGGTGCCCATCCCAAGGAGGAACATAAGCGCCCCCGGGAGCGGGCCCGCCGGAACAGGGCGTAGGCGAGGTGGTCGAGGTAGCCGCTCTCCTCCAGGGCCCGGCCCACGACGAACATCCCGGCGAGGAAGAGCATCACATCGAGGTTGATCGCCCGGAGCGCCGCCAGGGGCGGGATCTGCCCGGTGAGGAGGACGACGAGCGCCCCGCCGAGCATGATCTGCCAGATCGCAAGGTGCACGCGGCCGACCCGCCGCACTGCGATCAGGACGAAGGTCGCGGCCAGAGCGGCAAGGGAGATCACCATGTCTTGGGGGGGAAGGATATCCGGCCCGGGAAACCTCGGGTAGCCGGGCCCGGAGAGCGCCGCGACCGCAGAGGCGGTCCGGGTTGGCGCTGCACGCGGGAGCGGTTCGGGAATCTAACCCGTGCAAACGATTGGGGGGGCATTTGCCTTGAATGGTTCCGGTGCGTAACATTGGGAACGTGGGAGGCAACGGGCT
>JANLFW010000005.1:6494-7912 GCA_024653305.1 Candidatus Acetothermia bacterium
GGCATTTGCCTTGAATGGTTCCGGTGCGTAACATTGGGAACGTGGGAGGCAACGGGCTGGCGGAAGGTAGTGGGGGGACCACCGAGCTTGGGCAGCTTCTTCAGTTCCTGCGCGACCTGAACCGAGGGCGCACCCTCTCCGCCGTGGCCGAGGCCGTCTTGCGGTACGCGATCTCCGTGGTCCCCGGAGCCCAGACCGGGTCCCTCCTCGTCCTCAACGACGAGACCGGGATGTTCGAGTTCCGGGCCGCGGTGGGGTGGGACATGGAGAAGCTCGCCCGGATCCGGATCCCCAAGGACAAGATCATCCAGCGCAGCCTGTTCCATGACCGGCCGGCCATCGTCCGCAACCCCCTCGCCTTGAACCGGGACCAGCTCGGGGAGGAGCTTGGGCGGCTCCTGGCGGAGGCCGGCCCCGTGGCCGTGTTCCTCACCCTCCCCATCGCCCAGGGGGGGAAGGTCATCGGGTACCTCAATTTGGACAACCGGGACGATCCGGACGCGTTTTCCCGTGAGGACTTTTCCCGCCTGGAGCTGGTGTGGGAGGAGATCGCCCTCGCCGTGGGCTTGGCGCGGGAGCGGGAGCTTCTTGCGGAAAGGGAGCATCTTTTCCGGCTCCTGTTCGAACGGCTGGCCGATGCCGTGTACATCACCGCGTTCGACGGGACGATCCTTGAGGCCAACCCCGCCGCCTCCCAACAGAGCCGGTATCCCCGGGACGAGCTCATCGGGCTCAACATCATGCGGGACCTCGCCGCCGAGGAACCCGCCGTCACCTACGCTACGGCCAATGAGCGCCTCGAGCGGGGGGAGACGGTGGTGTTCGAGGAGAAGAAGCGGCGCAAGGACGGCACCTTCTATTGGACGGAGTGCGCGGTGGTCCTGTTCGAGTACCGGGGGCAGAAGGCCACCCTGTCCGTGAACCGGGACATCACCGCCCGCAAGGATCTCGAGGAACAGATCCGGGAACGTACGGAGAAGCTATCCGCTCTTCACAAGGCCGTCCTGCGCCTTCAGCGTTGCCAAACCGTGGAGGAAGCCTGCACCATGCTGGTGGAGGACGCGGCCCACATCCTGGGGTTTGTTGTGTGCGGGGTCGACCTCGTGGACGGGGACCACCTCGTGCCGGTGGCCATCTCCGACCTGGCCCGGGGGCTGTCCCGGCCCGTCCCCCGCGGGGAGGGGATCGGGTGGAAAACCCTGGCGGACGGGAAAAGCCTGTGGGGCAACGTGGAGGCGTTCCCCGAAGCCAGGCCCACCAGCCCAAGTTTCCGGTCGTTCCTGTCCGTGCCCATCGGGGACGTTGGGGTGTTCCAGGCCGTGGCGTCCCGGCCCGACGCGTTCACCGCAGAGGACGTGATGCTCACCGAGATCCTGGCCGGCCACGTGCGGGAGGCCATCGCCCACCTCAGGCTCGCG